>JAQIBO010000152.1 GCA_027859055.1 Spirochaeta sp. | reverse complement strand
GGGGTGGTCTTGGCGCGCGAACATAAGGGCGCGGGGACGGAGGTTATCAAGGCGCACTCCGCTGACGCACGAACCAGGTTCGCAGGCATTTTCCTGCGGCACACACTATGCTTAATGGGAGGAGGCACATCATGGACTATGAAATGCTGACTGCGTTTTTCTTTTGGTGTTCCCTGATCAATGTCGTGATACTTCTCGCCGTTTCTGCAATGGTCAAAGCGGCCGGTGTTTGGTTCTACGAGACCCGGGAAAAGTGGTTCGCGATCTCCGAGGACAAGTTTCTCGTCGTCGTCTACGCTGTTCTCGGCGTCTATAAGCTATTGATCATCGTGTTCAACGTGACTCCTTGGGTCGTATTGAACATAATCGCGTAAATGGGGACCGAGACCACGGAACCGAAAGCGCAGACCGAACGTTCAGATCGTCGAATCCGTGTTGTCAGACGCTGAGTCGAGCAAATATACGCCGAGATCGGGGAAAAGAATGCGGACCAATGCATCAGGCGCCTGAACGACAGACCGGTCGCCGTCACGGATATGGCGCACACCATTGTGTCTGAAGACCGTCGGACAGGACACGAGGCCGGCTTTCACCGGATTGTTTGTAATGTATGCGAACGCCGCAACGAACTGTCGTAGCGAGCCAATCACAACACTTTTGAACCGATCGTGCCAGACGTGGCCCGAATATCCGAACATTCGATTGAACTTTGATGCGAATACGCTCAGGATCCACTGCATGATTCGGGAGAGACTCTCGCCGGTCTCCGGGCGGATCAGGAAGTGAATGTGGTTGCCCATGATGCAAAAATTTCGGATGACAAAGGAGTATTCGCCTTTCGCCCGGAAAACGATATCGAGAAACAGGTCCTTCACCTCCGGTGAATTGAAAATAAACTCGCGTCGGTTGGCTCGCGCGACCACATGGTATTCAGCACCTCGGACAAGAATTCTTGGCTTTCTCATACCTTACACACATACGTGAATCCGACGATGCTTTCTCAGTTGTTCGTCTTTTTGTCTTTCCGGTCCTCCCCGGCTCCTCCGTCCCCATCTACGACGCGGACCTCGCCTCCGTCCCTGAACTCTCCACAACGCCCTCCACAACGACCTCCGTCCCCGCACGGCATCGAAACCTGAGTGCATATTGAACCATCGCCGCAAAAGCTCGAGAATATCGATATGAGGTACGCAATCTGCAATGAGACGTTTGGCGATTGGCCGCTGGAGAAGGCCTTGGACCTGGCCGCTACTATTGGCTATACAGGATGGGAGATCGCACCATTCATGCTGACCGAAGACATTCACCATTTTTCGTTGCGCCAGCGGGTTGCCTATGCTCGCGCACTCCAAGCCTCAGGACTGGAGATTATCGGACTGCATTGGTTGTTGGCGAAAACCGAGGGCTTCCACCTGACCACCACCGACCCGGATGTACGCCGAGCGACGGCGAACTATTTGATTACGCTTGTTAACCTTTGCGCTGATCTTGGCGGCAATTTGATGGTGCTTGGTTCCCCGCAACAACGCAACGTCGCAGAGGGACAATCGATGGAATCGGGGATGGAGAATGCGGCCAGCGTACTCCGAGTTGTCGTACCGGAGCTTGAAAAAACGGGTGTTCGAATCGCGATCGAACCGCTCGGGCGTGGCGAAGGTAACTTTTTGAATACGGCAGCCGACGGTCGCGCGTTGATGTCGATGGTAGATAATGACCATGTGCAACTTCATCTTGACGTCAAAGCAATGAGCGATGAAGACACACCGATAGACCAGATCATCCGCGACAACGCTGAGGCAATGATTCACTTCCATGCCAACGACCCGAACCTGATGGGTCCTGGAATGGGCACAGTCGATTTTGTGCCAATCTTCGCCGCGTTGCACGAGATTGGGTATCGGGGCTGGGTCAGCGTCGAAGTGTTCGACTACTCTTCAGGCATTGAAACGCTGGTCAGGGACAGCATGGTCAATATGCTGGCAGCTTACGCAAGGGTGTCGTAGAAGATTCTCGTCTTAACGGTCCCCTCCCACGTGTCTGCACCGCCATGTCCCACGTGTCTGCACCGCCATGTCCTCCGTCCCCTCACTATCCGTGAGCCGCGTGTTTCAATCCTCCTGCCTCCGCGTCCTCCGTCCCCCTATTTCGTCCAGGCCGGCAGTTCGAAGTAGAGACGGTCCGAATGTTGCAGTACCAGAACCGCAGCGCCGATCGCGCCGGTCTCCGGTCCCAGGGTATTACCGATAATACGGGCTGCCGATAGCGGGTACGCCATCGCATGTCGCCGTACGAAAGACGCAACGCTCTCGATCAGTTTGGGGCTTGCCTCCGCTATCGGTCCACCGAGGACGACAATTTGCGGATTGAGCAGGTTCACCAGGTTGCCGACGGCGATCGCCAGGTATTCCGCGACCTCTTCGATCACCGAAACCGCCACGGGATCACCTTGTTCCGCCGCATCCAGAACATCGAACGCGGTGAGAAGTTCCGGGTGGTGTTCGTGAGCCTCGTAGAGCTGTCCCTCGGGGCGATGGCGCAACGCAAGCCGTGCGGCGTTTCCGATCGCCTGTTCTGACACTAGTTGCTGCAGACAGCCGCGATTGCCGCACTCACACAACGGACCGTCAGGGATGATCGTCATGTGTCCGAGTTCTCCGGCGGACGAATTGGTGCCGACGAACAGCTCTCGATCAAGAATGATTCCCGCCGCCACCCCTGTTCCAATCGAAACGTAGACAAGATTCGTGGTTTCCGGCTTTGCAACGCGCCACAATACCGCCAACGCTCCCGCCTTGCTCCGGTTTGCCACGAGCGCGTGAAGACCTGTACGCCGTTCGATCTCCGGTCCGATCGCTACTTCTTTCCAACCGAGGTCCACCGCGCTTTTCACGATACCGTGGTCCATGTCGACCAATCCCGGCGGACCGATTCCGACGACCGGGAGCACCCGGGACGGATCCAGACGGTTTCTCAGCCGGTCCATTCCCCGCACAAGGGCGTCGATCGCCGTATCTGCGGATCGGTCCGGTATCGCCTCAAACTCATGGGCGACGACCTGCGATGACAGATCGGTGGCGACGATCCGCCAATTGTCATCGTAGAGGCTCGCGCCGATAGCATATGCCGCGGACGGACAGAATTGCAGGATCGTGGGTGGTCTGCCGCCACTGGAGCTTCCAGAACCCGATTGCGTCACAAGACCTGACTCCAGCATCTCGTCGACGATGACGGAGATCGTCGCACGACTCAGCCCGGTGATCTCGGCGATACGAGGGCGCGAAATCCGATCGTAGACAGAGAGAACTTCAAATACCCGCGAGCGCGTTACATCGCGGGATGCGGAGTTTGGACGTTCTTTCGTTGGACGGTGAATCACAGTAGGAAGTATAGGACCAACCGGGACTTCGTTCAATAGATAGCGTTAGTAGCCCCTGAGAATCCCATAATTGGCATCCAAACCAGGATAATATGCCCGAAAAGCCGGTCTTGAACAATCTTTGTCTTTTTATTTGACAAAGTCCGGGCCCGAGTCTACACTGAATTTTGTCCGGCAATACGTCTATGAATCGAAGTTCAGATATCACCATCACAGATACTGCACTCTTTTTCCTTCCGGTTCAGTGCGAGCACCCACTCGGTTTCGGTGACCAGACAGTAGAATCGGTCACCTGCGCCCGGGTTTCCGTGACCGTCTCCACTCGCGAGGGGGCGTATGCAACCGGCTGGGGAGAGGTCCCGTTAAACGCCGGCTGGGCGTGGCCGTGCGCGGACTCCTCAGCACCGCGGGACGCCTGGATGCAGGATCTGTCAATTGCAATCGCCCGCCGATTCGCTGCGTTTTCCGAAACTGGCCACCCCGCCGAGATCACAATGCGCTTCCTGAGCGAAGAATCCGACGCGTGTCTGGACGACTGTCGCAAAATATGGGGCGACGAGACGCGAGCTATTCCGTCGCTCGCGTTCCGTGTCTGCCTCTCTGCATTTGATCTGGCGTTGTACGACGCGTTCGGCCGTGTACACGCTGTTGGAGCGTTTGACACCCTGACCGAAAAATGGATGAACCACGACCTGGCATACCATTTTGACGCAGGGACGGAGGCGCCGTTTTCCGGCCGATATCCCGCAGACTATCTGGTCTCACCCGCGGTGACCCGGCAACGGGTATGGCATCTGGTGGGATGCGAAGATGCGGTCCTGGCGGGAACGGGCGGCCCTGGTCGTCACGCTGCGCACGCCATGCACGGCGCACCCGCCGGAGGGGCGATCCCGCCGTTATCACTTCAGGAATGGGTTCAGCGGGATGGCGTGGAGTACCTCAAAATCAAGCTTCGCGGCCAGGACCTCGATGCGGATATTCAGCGAATCCATGACGTCGTGCACGCGGTGACAGTCGGCCCCGTCGGGTGTGACGCCCGTGGCAAGAACAGTTCCGGGACGGTGCGCGGCTTTTCCCTCGACCTGAATCGAACACCGGTCAGCGCCGACTACACGCACAACCTGTTCGACGCGATCGAGTCCTCCGTCCCCGCGTTTTTTGAACGACTGATGTATGTGGAGGAACCGCTGAACGCCCGCGCCGCTCGTGATGCGGTTGCGGTACGCTCTTTGTCAGAGAGAAAACCGGTGTTCATGGACGAGTCGGCAGAGAACTGGAGCGATCTGGTCTGGGGTAAAGAGGCCGGGTGGACCGGCGTTGCCCTCAAGACGTGCAAGACGTTGACCGGGGCGTTGCTCAGCCTGTGTTGGGCCCGGCAACACCGGATGCCGGTCATGGTACAGGACCTGACCAATCCGATGCTGGCTCAGCTCACCCATCTTGCATTTGCCGCGCGGGTACCGACTCTGTGCGGCGTCGAGTCAAATTCGATGCAGTTTTATCCACACGCATCCGAGGCGGAGGCCCAGGTACACCCCGGCGCGTTTCGCCGCAGCAACGGCACTCTGGACATTTCCACGTTGCGTGGGCCCGGGTTCGGATATCGATTAGAGGAGATGAAACGGGAGCTTCCCGAGCGCGTTGCGTGAAGGGGACCCGATTCAATATGGAGCGTCAGATACAACAGGAGGTATCATATGAGACGACTTATTGGTGTGTTGCTTGTTCTGCTGATTGCAGCAAGCGCGGTGTTTGCAAGTGGGGTTGAAGAAGCCGAAGGCTCCGAGTTCCCGTGGGATCCCGATCGGCCGATCAATTTGATTGTTCCGTGGGGCGCCGGTGGTTCAACCGACCGATCCGCCCGGACAACCGCAGGGATCGTGGAAGAACAGCTCGGGACGAGTATCGTTGTCGTGAACCAGGGCGGCGCGTCAGGTTCGCTGGGAACGAAAGCGGCACTGGACGCGCCCCGTGACGGGTACACCTGGACCGCCGGGGCGGTGAAAGACCTCGGTGTATACGGAATAATGGGCCTGCTCGACACAAGTATCGACGACTGGCACCTCTATTTGAACGTGGCGATGCCCAACGTGATTTCCGTCCGGACCGATTCACCGTACCAGACGTTTGACGATCTGCTTGATGAACTCGAGAATGGCGCCGGCGATATCCGGGTTGCAACCGCTGGAGTGAACTCCGCCGGTCACACCGCGATGGAACTTCTCGGAACCTACGTCGACATCGAGTACCGCCACGTTACCTACGACGGTGGTGCCCCGGCGGTAACGGCAACAGTTGGTGGTGAAGCCGACGCGGTACCGCAGTTGTCGGTAGAGCAGGTGGATATGATCAGCGCCGGTCGGTTGCGGCCGCTTGTCGTGCTGACCGACAAGGCGCTCGAGCTGGAAGGCGTCGATGAGCCGGTTCCGCCGATCACCGACTGGATCCCCGAATTTGAGGCAGCGCCGATCTACTTTGGTATCTTCGTTCCCAAAGGGGTGCCGGCAGAGGTTATCGAAACGCTTGATGCGATCTGGGAACGCGACGTGATGACCTCGGAAACGCTGCGGACGTGGGCACGCGAAAACGCCGTTGTCTTCGATCCGGCATACGGCGAGGAAGCGGTTCGCAAGTCCTTCCCGATGGTGCAGATCGACGCGTGGTTGAAGCACGAAGCGGGCGACACGGTGATGAGCCCCGCTGACGCGGGAATTCCCCGACCATAAGGCGATAAGGGCTTTAGAAAGAACGATGGTGGCACCGCTGTTCAGGCGGTGCCACCGCTCATTATTTGCACACGTTTTTACAACGGTTTCCATGTAACGGAGGAGCTATGGCAGCGTCGCCACAGGGCATGCACAAAGCTGATTTTCTGACATCTCTCGGTTTGCTGGCGTTCGGTATTATGATCGTCGTGTTGTCTGTTCGGATGCCGCGCCTGGAGCACCGCAATATCAATCCGTACACCATACCGGGGCTGGTTCCCGCCTTGTTGGGCGCCGCCATTGTTATCATGAGCGGCATGCTATTGGGCCGGGCAATAATGCGTCGCGGGTATTCCCTGGACCTTACCAAACAACGAATGGGCGAAATTGCCGCGTTGCCGCAGGTCCGGCGCGTCCTTGTCACGCTGTCAGTCTGCCTGGCCTACGCGTTGGGGCTGATCGGGCAGTTGTGGTATCCCGCCTCCACGTTTCTGTTTGTCTTTGTGTTTATCGCCATATTTGAGTATCCACCGCACATGCGGACTCACGGGCGCACACGGCATCTTGTGACAGCCGGGATCGAAGCGGTGCTCGCAGCCGCGATCGTTTCCGTCGTGTTTCGCTACGTCTTTCTCGTTCGACTTCCCTAGGAGTTACACGCTATGTCATTTGACGGACTGCAAATGCTCGGTACAGCTATTGCAGAGTTCATGACGATACGCATCCTGTTTGACGTCCTCTGGGCGACACAGCTCGGCATTATCGTCGGGATGTTGCCCGGGCTCACAGCCACGATGGGTATCGCCCTCATGACCACCCTGACCTTTCGGATGGACCCGGGCAATGCGGTACTTATTCTGATCTGTATGTATATCGGATCGATCTACGGCGGCAGCAGAAGCGCTATTCTGTTGAATATACCCGGAACGCCGGCCAACGCCGCAACCGCCGTTGACGGCCACCCGCTGGCTCGGCAGGGCAAAGCGGGACAGGCAATTGGCCTGGCAACGACGGGATCGTTCTTTGGATCGATCATCGGTATGGTCATGCTGGCGTTGTTCACACCGATTATCGGAAACTTCGCGTTGAGCTTCCAGTCGTTTGAATTCTTCTGGCTTGCCATATTCGCTGTGGTAATCCGCGGAACCCTGACGGCGCCGAAAGATCCGCTCAAAGGGTGGATTTCCGGTTTTCTCGGGCTGACCGTCGCCATGGTCGGAATGGAAGGTATTCACGGTCACGTGCGCTTCACCTTCGGCGTTGTGGACCTCTCCGGCGGGATTCGCCTGATTCCCGCTATGGTTGGCGCGTTTGGATTTGCGGAAGTGATCATGATGATGAAACATACCCGCGTGGACGTTATCAAGACGAAAATTACCCACGTGATTCCGCGGGTGCGGGAGTTTGCAAAATACTGGAAGACGATCATCCGTTCCGGGTTGATCGGAACGTTCGTCGGGGCAATTCCCGGCGTCGGAGAGGATATCGGGTCGTGGGTCAGCTACGATTTTGCCCGGCGCTCCAGTAAAGAGTCGGAAAAGTTCGGCAAGGGAAGCATTGAAGGGCTGATGGCCGCCGAGGCGGGCAACAACGCCGCGGTCGGCGGGGCGATCATTCCGGTCCTCGCCCTGGCGATTCCCGGTTCAGCCCCCGCCGCAGTGCTCCTCGCCGCGATGTTTATCCACGGGGTCCGTCCCGGTCCGCTTATCATGATTGAGAACCCGGAATTCGTCTATTCGGTGGTGGCGATGTTCCTCCTGGCCACAACGGCGATGTTTATCCTCGGGCTTTCGATGGTCCGGACACTGGTGAAGGTGCTGGAAATCCCCCGCACGCGGCTCATGCCGGTGGTGTTTGTGCTGTGCGTGATCGGTGCTTACGCGGTTGAGTCCCGGGCCTTTGACGTGGTGATCATGGTTGCCTTTGGCGTCATCGGGTACATCATGCAGGAGATGGACTATCCCGTCGCGCCGATGATTCTGGGAATCATCCTCGGGGACATTCTCGACAAAAACCTGCGACGCGCCCTGGTCCTCACCGATGGCGACCTGGTCCCGTTTTTCACGCGGCCGATCTCGCTGGTTCTGATCGTCCTGATCGTCTTCAGTCTGGTGGGAAAAACCGAATGGTTCCGCCGGTTTGTCAACGCAATAAAGCAGGGCATCGTCTCTGTTGTCCGTCGGAGGGCATAATGAAACAACGAAAGAAACTCACTGCCGGTATCGCCGGATCGGGATTTGCCGCCCGGTTTCACTACGAGGCGCTGGAACGGGTGCACGCCGCGGACGTGGAGATCGTTGGCGTCTTTTCGCCGACGAAAGAGCATTGCAGCGCCTTTGCCCAAGAGCGGGATATCACACCGATTTTCACGCTTAATGAACTTATCGACCGGTGCGACGTCATCCACGTGTGCACCCCACCGTCCTCCCATGAGGAGATCGTGCTGGCGGTCCTGGATGCGGGAAAGAGTTGCATCGTGGAAAAACCGTTTACCGGCTATTTCGGGGACGGAGCAAAAGAGTTTGACGGACGCCGATTTCCGCGAGCCGACGGGCTCGCCGGGGCGCTGGGAAGTATCACGCGGATGCTGGAGGCGGAACAACAGAGTTCCGGCAACATCCTGTACGCCGAGAACTGGGTGTACGCGCCGGCAATTCAAAAAGAACGCGAGATTCTGGAAAAGACCGGCGCCCAGGTGGTGTGGATGCACGGTGAGGAATCCCACTCGGGGTCGCACTCTCCGTTTTACGGCATCTGGTCCCACTCCGGCGGCGGTTCGCTGATGGGAAAAGGAGTGCACCCGCTGACGGCGGCGCTGTACCTCAAGAAAGTGGAGGGGCGCGCCCG
>JAQIBO010000221.1 GCA_027859055.1 Spirochaeta sp. | reverse complement strand
AATCTGCATCAGATCTTTCGCAAGGAAGGTGTAACGTCGGGATGTTTCATCTTCAACGTCGTCGTCGGTGTAATTGGTAACCCGCTTCATCTTCTCAAAGATGATCTCCGAGTCGCTCAGCTCTTCCCGTCCTTCATCGACGAGCTGGTCCTGAAACGCCTCAACTTCCTGATCGATCAGGTTGGTTATGGTCCGGGCGATCTGATCCTTGATCAGGAACTCCACCGTTGCCTGATACTGGAAAATGGGGCTGATCAGTTCCGAATCAAGGATGTTTACCGACAGTTTGACATCACTGACCGTTTTCGGTTTGATCGCGCTGTCCTTGAACGCAGCCTTGACCACCGAGTAGGCGTTCTCGCCGCGAATAAATGCGCCGACGTCGGTCTTCTGCCGCAGGAGTGAGTTGGTCTCGTTTTCCAGGTCGTTCACGCCGCGCTGGATGTGGCCCTGCAAGTGGCCGTACATGTTGACGATCGACTTTTCGATCTCACCGGTGTTGAACTTGTCCGCCCCCGCGATCTGCTCGAGCATCTCCGAAATTTCTTTTGGCGTGTAGCGGGCGAGGGTCTTGTTCTCTTCCTTGTCGATGAAGTTCCGGATCTTTTTCACCATCTCGTCTTCTGTGGTGGTGATGTACCGGTTGAACATGTTCTGGTAGTTCTGGTTGAAGTAGTTGTACAGCTTCTCCTTCAGCCCGCCCATGACGTCGAGCCGCTCCAGAACCTCCGCGGGAAGTTTGGTCTGGATCGTTTCCAGGACCCGTTCCGCTTCTTCCTCGATCAGCTGGTCGTACTCTTGCTTCTGGTCTCGTCCGTCCTGTGCGAGGCTGTTTCGGGACCCAACCGCCGACGAACGGGCCGGATGGAATACATTTGGACTTCGTGAAAGATCAGACATAGTGCTCCTCCTTGCAGAGCGTATGCACAAGCGCGCTGGCCCGGCACACATCGTTCAATTTTTTTTAACTGCAACAACCAGAAGGTCACGGCGTCACAGCTTGATCACCTTATTATACGATACACCGCTCCGGCGTTCCTGTGTACAGGAAGATACCGAAATACCCTACGACTTTGTCAATTTTGCAACTCCTCAACCGGATATTCCTCATTTTCAATTAAATCACGAAAGTGGGCGAGTTCCATGTCAGAAGCGATAAAAATTCTGTTAAGAAAGCCGGTAGAGATCTCCCACAGCGTTTCTCCGGTTATCACGGTGTGAATTTTCCCGTCAGGCAGGCGGAACGTGTTACCGGGGAAGATCCAGTCCGGGTCCGGTCGGTCGGTAAACTCGCTCACGCCAATCCGTTGGTAGCCGTTCCTGGCGGCGATCCAGTTCGTAACGCGAAGAATGTCGAGAACGGACCAGCGCTCATCGGTTGTGATGACCGCAGCGTCGGCGGCGGTTCGGCTCTCCCGGCCGGATGCGGACTCCGATGCGGCGACTGCAGCCGGTTCGCCGGTTGTATCCGGCGCGTCCGGGCCATTCGAGTCGTCCGAGCCGGTCGTGGCGTCGGCTGTGTCGTCCGCTTCGTCGGTGGACACGGTTGCGTCTGCCGCATCCGATTCTCCGGCTGCGATGGACGGATCGCCCGCGTCCCGGGTATCCGTTCCGGATTCCTCCCGGCCCGCGTTATTCCCTGCGTCGGGAGAGGATTCGCCGTCAGCGGGTGCGCTGTCACCAGGGCGACCGCCGGTTGTGGCGTCGTCTGCGCCGCCGGCGGCGATCTCTGCGGATTGGTCTCCTCCCGAAGATCGCGTCAACCAGAACGCGCCTCCGGCTAACAGAAGCAGTACGACAACGATCGCTGCAAGGGTCGGCCGCATCAGATTGCGTTCACGTGTATTCGGGCCCACGGACCGGTTTGTTTCCTTGCGGGAATCGGCGTCCGGAGAATCCGTCTGTTCAGTTGCTTCTTTTTCTTCGTTCTCAGGCGTCGCCGACTGTGAGGCAGCGGCCTGACCGGACGGTCCGGTCTTCCGGGGCGCTGCCGCCGTTCCGGAGGACACGGTCTTTCCTCCCGGTGCGGTATTTCGAGGCGACGCGGTCTTTCCCCCGGTTGCGGACTCCTTCGGCGGCACGGAATCTGCCGCCGTCGTCGCAGCGCGTGCCGGTGTGCTCTCCACCGGCGGCGTCGCAGTCACGCGGTGAGCCGCAAGCAGTTCCTCGAGAAACGCGGTCAGCCGGTTGCGCTCGGCCTGAAACTGCGCCGACCGGTCACCGGTTTCGAGAAGCGGGGTAAGTTTTTTTCGAGCCCGGTCGTTGTCGGCGATGGCGCTGCGGGTCAGTCCGTCCCGCGGCCGAAAGCGGACGTACCAGCCGTCCGGATCGCTGCGGAGAACCGCAACGATCGGGAGATCCCGCCGGATGAACGCTTCGATAACTGAGGTCCGCGCCTGCTGCAGCTCGGCTTCCGCGTGGTCACCGGGCCCGGACAGTCGGTTCCAGATCCATAACGCCACAAGTACCCGATCGATTGGATGCGTCGTCTTTCGGGCGGCGATTGTCGCGAGCGCGCTATCCGGTGTTGCGGCGGCGTCGATCTGATGACGCAACTCCGCGGTCAGCAAGTGGCGAAACTCGAGTTCCGAGGGATAGTCCTCGTACCGATAGGGGACGCCCGACAGCAGTGGTGGCGCCGTATCGCCGTACCATTTCGATTTCGCAGGGAGGACGAACGTCTCGGCGTCGCGAGCAGGTACCGGCGCATCGGGCGGAATTGTCGGAGGAACAAAGTCTTCCTGGTCGATGCCGGCGGCGGTAAAGACCGTCACGGCATCTCGAATGCGATCCGGCGTGTCGGGTGTCTTCGCATCGGATCGGGCCACCGCATGACGCGATGTCAGGCGAAATTTGTACAACTCGGTCATACGCCGTGGCTCCGTCCCGGAACCGATGCCGACGATCGCCGCGGGATTAATCCCGTACCACGCCCAGGTTGCGACGGAGCGTTCTGTGTGGGGGTCTGCAAGGAACAGGTTGCCGTCGCCAAAGTGGAGAGCCGCGCCATCGGGGGCAACGATAAATCCGGTACCGGAGAACTCCTGTGACCGGTACGCTCCGCGGGATGCGGCGATGATCTCGCTGACCCGCTGAATCCGGAACACCGTGTGACGATCCGCCCGTTCACGTTCTTGCAGGTCGAAGAGGCGGTGTCCGTCGAGAAATACCCGGACGTTACCGTCTTCGTAGTACACAACCTGGCCACCCTTTCCAGGCTTTTCTCCTATCGGCGGGTCCAGCGCCTGCGACGGAATGTGCTCGCGATGTACGAAATGTTTCACCGCATCAACGAGCTCGTCTCCGCCGACGTAACGCGTTGTCCGTGGGGAGGCGGGATCGAGGCAGGCGTCTTCGTCAAAGAGATCGCCGGTGAGGTGGTCGGTAATTATGACTGAGCCGATGTGGCGGCGAATCCGCTGGGGCAGGACGGGACTGGTGCCGATACGAAGGAACGGGCGAACGCCGTGCCCTTCGGACCCGAGGTAGATGATATAACACTCCTCGTCGATCCAGAAAACGCGGTTTCCGTGCTGTACCGTTCCGTCACGCAGGGACACAACGCCTCACTATAGTACGAAAAATTGAGACTGTCAGGACTAATTCTATGCATTCTCCCGGAAACGCGCTATGGTAGAGACGAATTCGAGGTATTTTTACATGGTAATCACGCAAAAAAGACAGACAAAGATCATACCGATCGCCGGGGGCAAGGGTGGTGTCGGCAAGACCGAACTCT
Organism: Spirochaeta sp.; assembly: GCA_027859055.1. GTDB lineage: Bacteria > Spirochaetota > Spirochaetia > DSM-27196 > Alkalispirochaetaceae > Alkalispirochaeta. Next base: position 1,460 of record JAQIBO010000221.1, on the reverse strand, counting down.
GCGCCAACCTTGGCGTTCGCCTCGGACAGCTCGGATATCGCACGATCGTTATCGACCTTGACCTTGGTGGCTCCAACCTGCACTCGGCGTTGGGAATCAAAAACAAGAACCCTGGAGTCGGCAATTATCTTTCGGATCGGAAGCTCAGTTTTGAGAGCCTGCTGACGCCGACGCCGTATCCGGACGTCCTTTTTATTCCGGGCGACGTCCTTGTCGCGGGGACGCCAAACGTCGCCTTTGCGCAGAAGCGGAGTATTTTGCGAAATATCGAAAGTCTCGAAGCCGATTACGTATTGCTTGATCTCGGATCAGGGGCGTCAAACAACGTTGTCGATTTCTTTTTGATCTCCAACTCGGGGATCCTGGTCAGTTCGCCCCACGTTGGCGCGATCGTGAACGCCTACAGCTTTATGAAAAATGCGGTGTTCCGGTTTTTGCAGCGTGCGTTTTCCGGAGAGACAAAGGTAGAGCGGTTTCTCCGCAAGCAGATCAAGGAGCGGCGGCCGGGGAATCCGGTCAAAGTTGCCGCGGTGATAGATGCGATGCGCGAGATCGATGAGGCCGAGGCCGACAAGGCACAACGCTTTATCGATCTTCTGCAGCCGAACCTGGTGCTGAATCTCGTCCGCGGAATAGACGATCTGACGATCGCAGAGAGTTTGCGGGACCTTGTGGACAAGAACCTCGGCGTAGACCTGCAGGCGCTGGGGATTCTTTTGTACGATGAGGAGATCTCAGCGATGTACCGCGCGCGGCACCCGGTGGTCTCCGAGGATGCTGATCGTCTGGTGTCGGTTCAGATCGATCGGCTGGCGCAAAAGATTGTGCAGTCCCCGGAGTTTCCCACGCTCGCGCTGGCAACGGAGATGTACGCAGACTCGTACGAGCTGATGGGTATTGAGGCCCAGAACGATCTCGCCGTACACGCCGAGCGCACCCAGACAACGGACGCCCGGAATTACGCCGACGCGGAGGAGTTCATTGAGGTGTTAAGCGCCCAGAAGAAGCAGATCAAGGAACTCCAGGGAACGATACGCAATCTGACGATACGCCGTGGTTGACCGCGGGACTCCCACCATCGTCAAGCGGGTTCGGCGGCAGACCGCCTACTACGCGATCACCTGGTCGGCGCTGGAACCGGTGTCGCGCCGCCGAATCAACGCGGCGGTCCCCTCGATGCCCGGTATCTGGGAGCTTTACTACCTGAAACACGCCCGAATTCCCCAGTTGCTGAAGCTGGGCGCCGCGTGGCGCGGCGGTGTGCGCCACCGTCTCCGCTTTGAGGCGGACGCGGAACAGATCGCCAATCGTGACATCAAAGAACTGCTGGAGACCGGCGACTGCTATTACCGTTACACGATCTGCGAGGTCAGGGACGACCTTGTTGATGTGTACAGCGTGCTGCAGTCACTGCGCGGCACCGACGGCCGGCCGGCGGAACCGTCGGGACGGTACGCGGA
>JAQIBO010000187.1 GCA_027859055.1 Spirochaeta sp. | reverse complement strand
TCCTTGCTCGGTTCGTCGCGATCGCTATCGTCGTTGACGAACTTCGATTCTTCCCGTTCAAAGCAGTTCAGGATGATTTCGGCGTGAAGAGAGTCCTCATGCTTGTCGTCGATCAGCATGACTTTTTTTATCCCGCTGTGCATCAGCTCATCGATATCGTGGGGATGGATCTTCTCTCCGGCGCGGTACATTTTGCGCTGAACGCCCTCGTCGTCTTTTGTATAGACCGCCCGCGCCAGGACACGCCCGTGAAGTTCGTCGCGCTGCTCACGCTTATTCGAGATCTTCACCTCTTCATGGCGGTAGAACAGATCGATAATCTGCTCCCGCGTCTCATACCCGAGGGCACGAAGGAAGAGGGTTCCGAGAATGCGTTTTTTTCGATCGATCTTTGCGTACACCAGGTCACGCTTTTGATCGATCTCGAATTCCAGCCAGCTTCCGCGGTAGGGAATAATCCGCGAGCTGTACACACCCTTTTCATGGGAAAAGATAACGCCGGGGCTTCGGTGGATCTGGCTTACCACGACGCGCTCGGCACCGTTAATGATAAACGTGCCGCGCTCCGTCATCAGGGGGATATCCCCCATGTAAATATCTTTCTGCCGGATCTCTCCGGTCTCGAGAAAGATGAGGTTGATACGCGCCTTGACCGTTATCGCATAGGTAGCGCGCTTGTTTTTGCACTCCGCCTCGGACATTTTGATCCCGTCCTCCTCAAGGAGGTAGTGGTCAAACTCCAGACGCAAATCCCCGGAGGGGCTTTCAATCGGAAATGTCGTTTCAAACACCTCCTGAAGCCCCTGATCAAGAGGTGGTTCTCCTTCAAGAAAGCGGTCCCGTTGTAGAAACCGCTCAAACGAAGAGAGCTGAATATCAACCAGATTGGGGAGCTCCATCACCTTGGGACCGGCGGTCCCTACCTCAATACGGTTGATAGTCTGTTCTCTATCAAACATGTACACCTCCCGAAAACGCCTTGAGACAAAAATGCACCACCAGTGTATGTGCACACTGGTGGCGTACGAGAATTAGGAAACCTTGATTGGACCGTACGGTACGCTTACTGAACTTCGACTTCAGCGCCAGCTTCCTCAAGAGCTTTTTTGATTTCGGCGGCCTCGTCCTTGGAAACATCTTCCCGGACAGGTTTGTCACCGGCTTCAACAAGCTCTTTTGCCTCTTTGAGACCCAGACCGGACACAACAGTTCGCACTGCCTTGATGACCTGAATCTTGTTACCACCCTCTTTGACCCCTTTGAGAACGACGGTGAACTCAGTCTGCTCTTCAGCAGCCTCAGCATCGCCTCCCGCGGGGGCACCAGCAGCAGCAACTGCAACCGGCGCAGCGGCGGTAACGCCAAACTTTTCTTCCATCATCTTGACCAGCTCGCTTACTTCGAGCACGGTCATCCCTGCAATCGCGTCGAGGATATCCTCTTTCGTGATCGTTGCCATATTACCTTCTCCTTTCAATATTTTCCGGCGATAGCAGACAACGGGTGAAGACTAACGCCGATTATTGCCATTATTTGGTGCGAACGGGCCTGCCAGCCGAAGCGACACAGACCCGATCCCTTATTATTCTTCGTTCTTTTTGTCCGCAACCGCCTGCAGCACCCGCGCCAGATCGGTGGGTACCGCGTTAAGCGCGTACACAAAGTTCTGCAACGGCGCCTGCATGACACTCATCAACTGGGCGATCAGCGCATCACGGCTCGGAAGCTTGCTGAACGCCTCCGCCTGTGCCGCATTAAAGATCATATCTCCGACAAGCGCGCCCTTTACCTCGACCGGGGCATCCTTGGCAAAGTCGACGAGCACCTTCACCACCGGAGCGGCATCGGTACGAGAAATCGCTATCGCCGTCGGACCCTCAAGATACTCGGAAACGTCGGGTTTTTCCATCTGCTGGAACGCAATCTTGGCGTAGTTGTTCTTGACAACTCGGTACTCGGCACCGCTTTCACGCAGTTGCGTACGAAGCCGGGTAATCTGATCTACGCTCAGTCCACGGAAATTGGTAAAAACGTAGTCGTTTGCTTCGGCGAACATCGCTTTCAGCGTGTCCACCGCCGACACTTTCGCGTCATTTACTCTCGTCTGATAATCCGTCATTTTCTACTCTCCCACCGCGACGCGGACACCGGGGCCCATGGTTGAAGAAACCGCCACGGTCTTCACAAACTCGCCCTTCGTTTCCGGCGGGCGACGTTTTGTCACCTCGTCTATCACCAGACCGATGTTCTCAACGACTTTGGAAACATCCATCGATACTTTCCCGACGGCAAGGTGCACGACACCGGTTTTGTCGGAACGAAACTCAACCCGGCCCTTCTGCAACTCAGCAAGTGCTCCGGTCAGGTCCATCGTCACCGTTTGCGTTTTCGGGTTGGGCATCAGTCCCCGACGGCCCAGAATGGGACCGAGGCGCCCGACGTCCTTCATCATATCCGGCGTGGCCACCGCAACGTCAAAGTCCAACCAGCCACCCTTGATCTTTTCGATCAGGTCATCGTCGCCGACAAATGCCGCACCAGCCTGACGCGCCTCTTCGGCCTTGTCGCCCTTGGCAAACACGAGAATCTTTTTGTCACCGGTAAACTGGTGCGGAAGCACCACCGTATCCCGGACCGTCTGCGATTTTTTGAGGTTAAGATTCAGCGCAAGCTCAATCGTCTCATCGAACTTGGCAAACGAGACCTCTTTCACCAATTCAACCGCCTTGTCCACGGAATGGTGCTGAAGGCGATCAAGTTTACCAAGCGCTTCCCGATATTTTTTTCCACGCTTCATACCGTCAGCCCTCCACCAGGACGCCCATGCTGCGGGCGGTTCCGGCTATGATCTTAATCGCCGCTTCGATGTCGTTTGCGTTCAAGTCGGGCATTTTCGTATTCGCAATCTCTTCCAGCTGCGCCCGTTTGATCGTTCCGACCTTCTCCTTGTTAGGCACAGATGAGCCCTTCTCGAGCTTGATCG
>JAQIBO010000155.1 GCA_027859055.1 Spirochaeta sp. | reverse complement strand
GAGCGGCGGCACCCTCACGTTGTCCGGCAAAGACGATCACCTGCGTGTCGCTGGTGTCGTCTTTGCCGGACAACGTGAGGGTGCCGCCGCTCAGCTCGCTTTTTCTGACGACAGCGTCGCGCTGATGGAAGAGATCGGCGTTATGAGCCGTCCCCGGCCGGAGCAATCAGTGGCACTCCTGCAGGAGGATCCGCTCCTGCTTGAACCGGGCGCATCAGAGCAGGTTCGCCTCGACCGGCCGTTCGAAATAACCGACGGCATGGTTCTTCGGTTCCAGGCGCGGAGTCAGGACCTTGACCGAGACGCGTGGGAGCCGCCGCCGACCCCACCCGGGGTTGAACCGCCTCAACCGGGCACCACGACCCTTGGCGACGTGACGATACGAAATGAACAGCTCGGATTCGACCTTCCCCAAACGGAAACACCGAAACCACCGCCGTTTCTTGAAGACAATCAGGCAATGTCTATTCTTGGCGGCGGGACCGCACAACCGCTTCCGCCACTCCCGGAATCAAATGAATTCCAAACGGTGGAGATCCCCGCGTCTGAGTTACTGTCCCGAACCTCGGGCTTTGCCTTCGAAAACCGGAACACTCATCGCAACCTCGAAGTTCGAAACATAGAGATCCTGGACCCACAAACGCGTGGAGGAATCCGACCGGCAAACGCACTGGAAACAGCACGGGACGCGCGGATCAGTTATAGCGGGATTGAGATCGAACGCAGCAGCAACGAGATCGATGATTTGATACCCGGTGTGACCCTTAATCTGCTGCGCTCCTCTCCTGAACCGGTGGAGATCGAGGTGCAGCCGGACCGGGAGACCGCCAAGGAATCGATTATCGAGTTCGTCGGTTACTACAATCAGGTAGTCCGGGACATCAACATCTACACCCGCAACGAACGCAGCCTGATCGATCAGATCGAATACTTCAACGAAGATGAACGCAGTACGATGGAAGAACGGCTTGGTATTTTCCAGGGCGACAGCGGTTTGAACCAGCTGCGCAGTCGGCTGCAGACGATCATGATGGATCCATATGATACCGGTGCGGACGCCTCATTTCGGCTTTTGTCCCAGATTGGCGTGTCTACAAACGCCTCCGGAGCGGGGGGCGGTTTTGACAGCTCCCGATTGCGAGGGTACCTCGAGATCAGCGAGACCACGCTCGATCAGGCGCTGACTGAGGATTTTGAATCGGTTGGGCGCCTGTTCGGCAGTGACACCGATGGCGACCTTGCCGTCGACACCGGCGTCGCCGTTGCACTTGAACGGTATGTCGCGCCATATGTCCAGACCGGTGGCATCGTCGCCGGTCGCACCGGTGGATTGGATACCCGCATAGATCAAACGCAAAACCGGATTTCGCGCTACAATGACCGTCTGGAAGACTATGAACAGGAACTCCGAAACGATTTCGGACGAATGGAAGGAATGATGGAACAGTTGGAAGACAGTTCCCGCGCCCTCGACCGGCTCGGGGGACCGAATAATCAGAATCAATAATGCCGACACGAGAAACGCCAGGAACAACAACTTTGGCAACAGTCTCTACGGGAAGGCGGACCGACAGTGAACATTCGAATTAACGGCGTCGCAATCAGTTTTGAACTTGAACACGAAACCACCGCGGGACAGGTATTTGACGGACTGGCCGAGTGGTTGCAGCGCTCAGGACACCGGCTGGACCGGGTTGCGCTCAACAACAGCACCCTTGATGACGTCGCCGGGGCGTGGCGGGACACGCCGGTCGCCGAAGTGGCGGACCTGGATATTGACGCATACAGTGTCCGGGAAAAACAGATCAAAGACCTTGAAACGATCCTTCACTACACTGAACTCCTGCAACGGGTTATGCGCGACGGAACCGCCGAACAGTGCGCCGCCGTCCTTGATGAGTTACCCCATGTTGCCCAGGGAATTCGGCGGAACGCACCGGACCTCGGAGGTCTCATTGAAGAGCCGTTTACCGACCACGATCACACCGACCCCGAGGTCCGGGCACGTGGAGCGCATCGTGCCGGAGAGATGGCCACGCTCATAGAGGGGCGTCAACGTGAGCTTCTGGATCCCGAGCACGAGATGTGGGGCACACTCAACGCCCTGGATGCGATTCTGCCGACATTTGAAGAGATCCCCGGCGAAATCCAGGGGGGCGACCGAAAACGAGCTATGGAACTGGTTGCCCGGTTTTCGGAACTGGTCGCGCGGGAACTGCGGATTCTTCCTATTCTGATCGAGACGCGTCCCGAACTGGAACACGAAGAGGTCGACGGGATGCCGATTAACGAATCGCTTCCGTCCCTCAACGAACTGTTCGTCGAACTGGAATCCGCCTTTACAAACGACGATTACGTGTTGATCGGCGACCTCCTGGAGTACGAAATGCTACCGCGCTTTACCGATCTTCACGCGGCGGTACGAAAGCATATCCAAACCCGGAATGAATCTGCAGGATCCACTGATCGTGTACCAGATTGAAAAATCATCTCACCTGACGTAAGCTGACCTATCAATGAACGTTGACCACCTCTTTGAGATTGAACGTATTCCCCTCGCGATTGACTACCGTCGTCTGTACCGCGCCGACGCGCTCCTCCAGATCGGAGATCATGTGGCAAACGCCGTCGGAATTGAGTTCTCCCTCGAAATGTCGCCGTACGGCGGGCAGGAGGTCAGCGTACGGTTTCTCGACAAACCGGAGTACCCGCTCATTCCGGCGCTTCGTGTGTTGAAAGACCACATCAAGTCACTGGACAAAGATGGAGCACTTCCCTGAGGTGTTAAATTTCTATGGCGTGCATACACTCCACTCGGTAGCCGAGACGGAAGCGTTTTCCCGCAACCTTGCTGCGGCAGTGAAACCGGGCATGGTTATCGGTCTGGTCGGTGACCTTGGGGCCGGTAAAAGCGTGTGCGTTCGCGCTGCCGGGGTTGCTCTGGGAATAACCGACCGCATGCCGAGCCCCTCGTATACCCTCGTTGAAGAGTACCGTGTCGGCGAAACGGTGGTTTTCCATATCGACCTGTATCGCCTCGCCGACGCCGAAGAGTTTTATCTCCTCGGTGTTGAAGAACGGTTCGGTGAGGCGATCACCTTCATAGAGTGGATCGACCGCGCGCCGGAGATCGCCCGCCGCGCAGATGTGATTGTCGAGTTCAGCATCGACCACGACAACGGGGATTATCGAACCGTCCGCGTTCGGTCCGGGGCCGACCGGGATGGCGCAGCGTGAGCCGCATCCTGGCGATCGATACGGCGGGACCGGTTCTGGGTCTCGCGTTGTGGGAGAACGGCGTCCGGATAGCCGGCGTGGAGAACGCTGAAGGCATGCGGCATACGGAAAATCTGCTGCCCCATATCGATCGGCTTGTGACCGATGCGGGGTGGCGAACCTCACTGGACGCTGTGGCGGTGGCTCGCGGACCCGGGAGTTTTACCGGCCTTCGCATCGGAATGGCTACGGCCAAAGCGATCGCCCTCGCCGGTGACCTTCCAGTCGTCTCGGTGGGCACCCTGGACGCGCTTGCCGAAACCGAGCGCTACCACCGAGCCGTGATCGGAGCCCCGCTGCCTGAAGCGGTAGTCCCCGTCCTCGATGCACGCAAACAGCGGTTCTACGCGGCGATTTTTACCCGCGTGGGACATGATGGCGATGCAGCGGCCACTTTGGGGCGTGTCACCGACGACCTTGATATCGCGTTCCCCGAGATCCTCGCTCAATCGGAGCGGTTTCGCGACCTTGCCGTTCCCGGACCCGATTCAGATGCGTTTATGAAGTGTGCCAACGCGATACCCGCCGCGGCGGCCGGCTTATCCGGGGCAGCTGGAGTTGCAATTCTGGGGGAACGACGTGCCACGACGGGGCATCCCGACGGTCCGTATGCCGGTCCCGTGTACATCCGCGATGGAGATATCGGAGCGCCAAAACAGATAAAACCGTTTCAAGGGGAAGGTGACCGGTAAAACGGTCAGTCTGACGGTTCGTCCTCGGACTGGCCGAGAATTCCGGACAACCCACTGAGATCACTGGAGGCACCCCTGGCAGCCGCACGGTTTTCTTCCTGAATTGCGTCGAACACTTCCCGCCGGTGGACCTTGACGGTGCGTGGTGCGATGATGCCGAGTTTTACCTGGTCTCCGCGAATCTCGACGACGGAGACCTCGATGTCGTCACCGATCATGATCCGTTCGTTGGTTTTCCGGGTAAGAATCAGCATTCGTCCCGCCCTTCCCGGGGACGCAAGTAATGCTTGATCAGCCAACGCTGGTCCAGAGAGATCGACTGCCGCCCGAGACGTTTCTCTTTGTTGATGATTACCGGTCCCTGAAGGTTGCAGCTGATGTCCCGACGATCGTTGGGGATGGTGACGGTCGCGAAGACGAGAAGGTCGTCTGCCGCGGGACTCCCGATGGAGACCATGTCCTCCTCGGGAATGTCCAGGATGTAGTCGGAGACCACCACGTACGGGTTAATCAGAATAAACGCCAGCGTCTCATCGTCTACACTTTGGAGCCAGTAAAACGGCGGTGTCTCCGAGTCAAGCAGCGCGTATTCGTGATGGGTCTCAAACCCGTACAGGCCGGTCGGAAAGGTGATCAACTGCCTTTCATGAACCGAAAGGGGGCCGTACGCTTTGGTTGCGATGGTGCGTGATGTCATATCGATGATATCCGTCAGCGCAGGAAGTCCAGCAACGTCGGTTGAATGATCCGTGCTGAGGCTCCCAGAGCGGCACGATGGGTCTGCTCCAGCTGTCGCAGTTCCATAATCGCCTCTGCCATATCGACGTCGGTGTTGCGGGAGTTCTGCGCCATCACCTCGGGAATCTCCATCTCCGTGCGTTTGTACGACACATCCAGGCGGGCGTTTATGGCACCCAGTTTACCGAGACTGGTGAAGACGTTGTCCAGCGCCTGGTCCATGGACTGGATCCCCTGCCCGCCGATCGCCCTCTGATCACCGGCCGAGAGGTTGTCCCGCAGACGGATTAACGTGTCAAAAACGGACCCACCGGAGCGCATCGCCGACGGAGCGATGTTGTCCGGCGGCGGGTCTTCGGTACTCCGTACCAGACCGAGGTCACGAAGCACCGGGGAGTTCGGATCGTCCTGCAACCAGATCTGGTGCGGTGACGTTGTTTCAAGAACGACAGCGGAGTTGACCGGGTCGATTCGCGCCTTTACCGGTGCGCCGGATTCGTTGATGCGGTGTACGATCGCGTAGGCAGTGTCACCCTCGCGAACCTCGATATCAACGCCGTCGATCGCGATCGTCCCGTTCTGGTTAACCTGGTAATCGTCGGCGTTTGTTCGGGAAAAGATCTGCTGGTGCTCCGCCCAGAACACCTGGTTCCCCGGCCAGTTCGTCTGAATATACGAGTTCTCAGCGACTTCGGCGCTCTGCGGATTGATCGTCCCGCGGTAGTCAACCGACGTGATCATCGCACGTTCGCCACCGGCGCGAATTCCCTCAACCGCCCGAAACGGCAACTGGTTGCTTCGGTCTCCCGAAAAGATCGTGGTGCCGTCGGAACTCCGTGCGTTCGCAACCTCTACCATCTCTTTCAGGATCTGATCAACTTCCACCGCCATGTGCTGAAGGTCATCGGCGCTGTAGGTGCCGTTGGCTGCCTGCACGGCGATCTCCCGCGCGCGCTGCAGCATATCGCCGGACTGCTGAATGTAGCCCTCGGCGATGCGGTTTCGCTCCTGGACCGTCTGGATGTTGTCGCTGAACCGTTCCAGGCGCACGGTGTACGACTGGTACCGCGTCGCGTGAGACGCCGCGAGGGGATCGTCGCGCAAGTTCTGAATGCGCGTCTGACTGGCAAGCTGATTGGTGATCTGTTCCATCGCCTTGGTGCGCTCACGCATGTAAAACTGCATGTTGTCATTCGGCAGATTCGTGCTTATCCGGTCCATCGCTTATTACACTCCCATTCGGTTGATAATCGTATCGAGCATCTGGTTGACGTTGGAAATAAACCGCGCTGCAGCCTGGTATCCGTGCTGGAACTTGATCATTTCCGCAAACTCTTCGTCGAGGTTGACGCCGCTGATCGACTGGCGGAGATCGGTAAGGTCTTTACGGATTCGTTCGCTCGTGTCGAGGGCCAGTTCGGCTTCTTCACCTTTCAGACCGATCCGGGCGACGCTGTCGGCGAAGTAGTCGTCGAGCGTCTCTTCCCGGCCGATTCCAACCGCGGTGTTCCGGATTGCAGCTATTGCGAGGGCTGCGCGTCCGTCCCCGGTCTCACCGGGATTTCCCGCGACGGAAAACGAACTTGCCACCGAGGCGGGTTCCCCGGCAACAGCGGGGTTCACTTCCATCCATCCCGAGGGATGCTGCAACGGTGCCACCGCGTAGCCTGCTGCCGGTCGATTGGCCCCCTCGCCGCGCAAGGCAAGCACCGCGTCGGCCTGGTCGGCGCGAAACGCGCCATCGGCGCCACTCTCGGCGAGGATCCCCGCATAGCCGGTCAGAAACTGGCCGTCGTCTTCGAGGTGCCTGAGGACGAAGTCGCGATTATCGCCGTCACGCGCCGGCGTCGCCTTGAACTCAAGCTCGCCACGGCGGTTGAGGCGGGCTACCACGTCGGCTCCGGAGTTGTTCACCCGGGCGATCACATCTTCCACCGTGTCGGTCGGGCGGTAGGCCACATCGATCAGGCCGTTTTCCGCCGCGGCGGTTGTCGCGGGGAGACGCATCGTTCCGCTCAGCCCGATTTGGGCCTGCAGATCAAGGGTGTTACTCCCGTTGACCCGGAAAATGAGGCTGGTGTCGAACGCCCCGTCCTGGTCGGCGTCGAAATTTCCCTGGGCGTTGAGGATCGCCGGGTATTCGGTGAAAAAGTCCAGACCGGTCCGACCGTTGAGCCCGTAGCCGTCACGGTGAACCTCGTTGACGAGGTCAACCACGTTGATTGTCATGCTGTCGAGCGCCTGGACCTCGGTGCGGATATCGTCATCCCGGAGCTCCTGCAGCGCTCCAAGGGAACCACCGCGAAACCGGACCTCTTCGTTGCTATGGCTCCAGACGATCTCACTGTAGCCCTCGTTGGTGCGGTCCGGCTGGACGTCGAACGGACGGGCAATTCGGCCCTGAACGATATGGTATCCCGCGGTATAGACGCTGAACTCGTCGGGGTCTCTGTCGTCAACGGTGATGTCCATCAGCTCGGCAAGCTTTTCGACCATGAGATCGCGGCGATCAAGAAGGTCGTTGGGGTTATCACCCACCGCCTCCACGTTGGTAATTTCCTCGTTCAGCGCGGCGATATCGCGAATGATAGTGTTGGCCTGTTTGACGTTGCCCTGGATCTCCTGCTCTACCATCGCCCCGATCCGATCCAGACTGTTGTAGCGCAACCGGATGCCCTCACTCAGCGCGGCACCCCGTTGCACAACCGCTTCACGGCCCGCCCGCTGCTCCGGATAAAGCGACAGCTCCTGCCAGGAATCCCAGAACTTGTCCATCAGGTTGCGAACCGATGAGTCACCGACCTCGTTGTGCACCTGCTCAAGCTGGAGAATGTAACGATCTCTCGTCTCCCAGTAGCTCTGGTCGCCGCTTGCGGTGATGATACGGCCGTCGAGCAGCTCGTCACGAACCCGTTCGATTCGGGCGATATCGACGCCCTGACCGATCTGTCCCGGTGTTTCCGCCCGGTTCAGCTGCGGTCGATAGATCGGCGGCGTTGCCTGGAGGTGTATACGCTGCCGGCTGTAGCCCTCGGTTGACGCGTTACTGAGGTTGTGTCCGACCGTCTGGAGCGCCCGCTGATGAGCGAGAATACTCCGTTTACCGAGTTCTATTCCTGAAAATGTTGATTGCATCTCACCACCTCTTTCCGGAGGACGCAGAGGCCGGGGCGACCGTTTCGGTCATCCCGCTTCCTACAGTTCCCGGTCCACAACAACCGCCGAGGAGGTCGAAAACTGACCGTGCCCCTGGCGGGTATAGCTACTGGTAGCGTGTTCCGGAAACAACTCCTGCAACACGCCACGACTTGTCGACATACTTGAACGCACGTAGGCGTCCATCGTCGCCGTTCGGCTCTGGAGTCGCAGAACCGCGATTTTCAATGCTCGATACCGGCGCGAAATTTCGTGTCGCAGTTCCCCCGGTAACCGTGTCAACACGTGAGCAAACGACTGAACTCCACCAAATGACGCGCTGATTTCGGCGAATATCTCGTTCCGTTGCGCCTCAACAGCGGCGGTCGCTTCACTGAGACGGGTCATCTCGGGAATGAGACGCTCCATCTGTTCCCAATCCTTATCCGCGATCAGCGTTTGCAACTGTGCCTGACGCTCGCCAAGTGCTTCAATCAGATCGGTCTGTTCGTTCAAGAGCTCCAAAAAACGGCCCATCGCCTCGGTCTGTTTCATCACATGCCTCCGTTATGTGTATCGGTATTCGTGGCGCCACTATTAACCGGAATATCAGCCGTGGTTGACGTTTTATATGTTTTTCTATATATAGTAAGTATACCAACGGAGGATTCGATGCGCACATACGATGTAGTGATTATCGGTGGTGGAGCTGCCGGCTTGACGGCGGCGCAATACGCCGCCCGGGCCAACATGAAGACGATCGTTCTTGAGCGAAGTGCGCCCGGGGGACAGTGCAATCTGATAAACGACCTGGAGAACTACCCGGGATTTCCTGATCCGATCGGGGGGGATGAATTTTCCGAGCGCTTCGAGACGCAGGCACGGAACTTCGGTGCCGAGGTCGAGGTTGAAGAAGTTGAGTCGATTGAACCCCGCACGGACGGAACGTACCGTGTCATGACGGACGAGGGCGAAATCGAAACACCCAGCGTCATTATCGCTACCGGCGCAGCGCATCGCCATCTGGGAGTCCCCGGCGAGGAGGAGTTTTCCGGCCGCGGTGTCAGCTACTGCGCAACGTGTGACGGACCGATGTTTGAGGGCCAACCGATGCTTGTTGTCGGCGGTGGTGACGCGGCGTGCGACGAGGCCACGTTTCTGAGCAACCTCACAGACCGGGTGATCATGGTTCACCGGCGGGACACGCTCCGGGCCCAGGGCTCACTCGCGCAGCGCGTCCTCAACAATCCCCGAATCGAGGTCATCTTTGATACCGTCCTGGAGGAGATCACCGGGGCCCCCAACGACTACGGTATTGAAGCGGTCGCCGCAGGGCGCCTCAAAAACGTGAAAACCGGCGCAACGACCGAGATTGCCGTCGGCGCGGTTTTTATCTTTATCGGTTCCGACCCGTTGACCGAACTGACACCGTTTGTTGAAAAAGACGCCGACGGGTACATCAGGACCAATGAGCTGATGGAGTCGTCAGCCCCCGGGCTGTACGCAATTGGTGACGTGCGGACGACGCCGTTTCGCCAGCTTGTCGTTGCCGCCGCCGACGGGGCGATCGCCGCTCATGCGGCAAGCAAACGGCTTGAGGATCTCCGAGACCGCGCATTGGCACATTCGCTCAGTTGAGCCGGTCCGGGGAGTCGTGATACCGTTCCGGTAATGAACATCGTTCTGTTCCTGCTGGTGGCCGCCGCTCTCGGCGCCCAGGGAACCGGCTCCGACAGAGCATCCCCCCCACGCGACCTCGACACCGCCCGGCAGGAACGCGCGGTTTCCCGCAGTGAAGCTCCGAACCGCACAGACACCGATAGTGACGGTGACACCGTCCGTTTACCCCTTCCGGGAGACGGACTCTTCTGGCGCGGAGCCGCTGCTGACGCAGCTCTCGAGACGCGCACATGGCCGGAGACGAGCCCCGCAGTTGAACAACTGGTGAACGATCTGCTGAACGAAATGACGCCGGAGCAGCGACTTGCCCAGCTGTTGATGGTCAGCTGGACCACGGAGGAGCCAACCCCGGAGATTCTCCGATGGATCCGGGAGCGGAATCTCGGCGGGGTCAAGGTGTTCGGGTGGAACGGTGAGAACCTCGCCACCCTGACCGCTGCGATCGCCGAGATGCAGCGGGAGAGCATGAACACACCACTGTCCATTCCGCTGTTCACCGCAACAGACCAGGAAGGTGGCTGGGTCCGGCATATCAAAGATGGGACATCGATCACTCCCGGCAACATGGCGATTGGCGCAACCGGTCTCCCCTACGACGCGTTGATGAGCGCCCGTTATATCGGGCTGGAACTGCGGGCCCTCGGGATCAACATGAACTTCGCGCCAACCGTTGACGTGTACATCAACCGGGAGGCGCATGTGATCGGGCCGCGGGCGTTTTCCGCGGATCCGCACCAGAGCGGTCTGCTTGGCGTCGCGTATTTCCCCGGCCGTGACGAGTCCGGCGTCATGGCAACGGCAAAACACGTCCCCGGACACGGGAACGCCCGCGGTGACAGTCACGGCATGCTTCCGGTCATTGAAGACGATTTCCAGACCGTCTGGGAACGGGATCTTGTTCCGTTCCGGATGCTGGTTCGCGAAGGGGTACCGGCGGTGCTCAGCGGCCACCTCAGCTTTCCCGAGATTACCGGGACCTCCGTCCCCGCAAGCATCTCGCCGTACTTCAAACAGGAGATCCTCCGCGATCGGCTCGGATTTCGCGGTATCGTGATCACCGACGACCTGTACATGGGAGGCGCTCTCGAGTACGGGAACCAACAGGGATGGGATTTTGCCGAACTGGTAAAACGGGCGATTGAAGCGGGCAACGACCAGGTCATGCTGTCACGAACGCCGGCGTTTAACGGCACGATCTGGAATCGGCTTATGTCCGCGTATGAAACCGAACCGGCGTTTGCCGCGCGGGTGGACGAATCGGTCCGTCGCGTCCTGCGCCTGAAAATCGCCTATCTGCGTCCGGAAACGCGGGTACCCCTGGAACCCGACCCGGACCGGATTCGCACGTTCATGCGCTCCGTTCCCTCCCGGGAGTTTTTCCTCGACCAGGCGGGCCGCAGTATCACCCTCGTTCGCGACGAAGGTATCCCGTACCAACCCACCCCGGATGAACGCATCCTCCTCGTCGGCAAGGACAACGACTTTTTCCGGGTTGGACGCCGATTTTTCCCCGGTGCCGCCGTTTTCCGCTTTGAGAACAACGCGTTCTACTTTTCCAGCGCCGGTGATCGCCGACGTCTGCAGCAGGTTGCTCCGCGGTACGATACGGTGATCTTTCTTTTGAGTGATCCGAACAGTGCAGAGATGCTTGCGGAACTGAGCGCGTTTGACGGGCGCGTTATCGCCTACAGCATACTGACCCCGATATATCTCGCCGACTTTCCGTGGATCCGCACGGCACTCGCCGTCTACGGGTGGGGTGTAGAGAGCTTTGAAGCGGGATTTGCCGCGATCCGCGGTGATTACCGGCCCTCCGGACGGCTTCCGATTTCCCTCGACGCCGAACTCGATCCGGCCGTACCGCGATGAACAGATACCCGGACACCGAAAACAACGTGGTATGGCAGGTACTCGCGACGCCCGGCAAGGACTCCTTTGCCCGGTTCCTCGCTGAGCGGGAGCCGGCGACCACGGTGATGAGTGAACGCTACCGGACGGACGCGCTCGATCGGCGGCTGCGAAACGGCGGACGGTTCTACGTGTACGGGAACCGCGCAGCAGTCTTTCACGGCCCCGGCGGTTTTTTTTACCCGGTGGGACTCGCCCCGGAACCTCCTGCCGGTACCGACCTTCGCACCTTTTTCGGTTCATTTGTGAGACTGTACTCAATCATGGGCCAACTCACCGACGTGGAAATCCTGGCGTCCACCTTCGCCGGAACCCCGACGATCAGCATCGACTACCACCTGTTGCACCACGGAGCGGCGCCGAAAATCGAGATCCCGCCCCCGCCACATCCGGAGCTGGTGATCAGAACGCCCAAACCGGGAGACTGGAAGCGATTGCTCCCCCTCCAGATCGCCTATGAGGTTGAAGAGGTCCTCTTACCGGGACGACGCACGAATCCTGCGGCAAGCAAGGCGAATCTGACCGAAAGCCTGCGCTCTCAGATCGTTCTGGTCGCGTACTTTCGCGGTGAGGCGATCGCCCGGGTCGCCACAAACGCCCTGGGATACACGATTGATCTGATCGGGGGTGTTTACACCGATCCCTCCTGGCGCGGCCGCGGCCTCGCACGCTGGCTGATGTCTCACCTGATGCATCAAATCGGTCGCGACGGCAAGGGGACATCCCTGTTCGTGAAACCGCACAACACCGCAGCCCTCCGGCTGTACAACCATCTCGGATTTTCGTTTGAGTCGGACTTCCGAATAAGTTACTATGGGTAATCGTGAATATTCTCATCGTAACCAGTGAATACCTGCATTTTGCCAAGGTCGGGGGTCTCGCCGACGCGGTAACCAGCCAGGCGGAAGGTCTTGCCGAGCGTGGGCATACGGTCACCGTAGTACTTCCGAAATACAAAGGCATCAATACCGACCTGTTTCAACGGGATCCCCACCCGTTGCACGTCGAACTTGGAAACGATACCTACGGCTGCGCCGTGCTTGAGCGGGAACTGAAGGGTGTTCAGATCCGGCTTATCGAACACGAAGATCTCTTTCGCAGAGATGGCGTGTATGGGCCGACGCCGGCGGAGGCGTTTCCCGATAATCTCACCCGCTTCGCGCTCTTGTCCCGCGGAGCCCTGGAAATTGCGGCCCGGGCCGAACAACCCGTCGATATCCTTCACGTTCACGACTGGCCGGCCGGGTTGGGGGTTATCTGGCTCCGCACACGATACCGCGACGCCGCCGCGCTGTCGGCGGTGAAAACGGTGCTTTCGATTCACAACCTCGGGTTTCAGGGACAATTCTCCGCAGATGAGGCGGGAGGTGTCCTCGGAATTACGTCCACAGAGGCGGAGGAGGTCGGAATCACCGATGCAGGCGGAATCAACATCCTGAAAGGCGCGATCCTTTCCAGTGACCGCATCGTCACCGTCAGCCCCACCTATGCAACGGAGATCCAGCAGCCGCGGTACGGTTTCGGGCTTCACGCGGTGCTGCAGCTTCGAGCGCGGCACCTGCACGGCATTCTGAACGGCATCGACACCGGAATCTGGAATCCGGACACCGACCACTACATTCCCTCCCGCTACGATGTTGAAAACCTGCGGGGCAAACGGCTGTGCAAAGAGGCACTTCAGGACGAACTCGACCTGGCCGTTGATCCGGATACGCCGGTGATCGGTACGATCACCCGCCTCACCGAACAAAAGGGAATCGACGAACTCTTTGGGGTTGACTACGGCGTGGCACACCGCCTCCTCGAAGAGCTCCCGTTGCAGTGGATCGTTCTGGGAACGGGCGAACGGTGGTGCGAGGAACAGATTCGTGAGCTCAACCGCAAATACCCAAACTTCGTCGGACTGACGATGTACAGCGACACGCTGGCGCATCGGATTGAGGCGGGCAGTGACTTCTTCCTGATGCCCAGTCGCTATGAGCCGTGCGGGCTGAATCAGATGTATTCCATGCGATACGGTACAATCCCGATCGTCACACGGACCGGCGGGCTGGTGGATACCGTCGATTCAACCGCGGGCGTTCACATAGAGTCCCATACGCCCCACGCGATTTACGACGCGGTTCGCCGTGCGGTCGAACTGTTCCGGGAAGACCGAGCGCAGTTTACGACGATGCAGCACACCGGAATGGGTATCGATTTCAGCGTCCATCAGTCTGTGACGCACTACGAGGCGTTGTACCGGGACGCCCAGGCGCACTGAGCTCCGTGGCCCCCGTGCTGGTGCGGGCGTTGGCACTCCGGCGGCGAAGGCGCGTCAGCCGGTGCGTCAGCGCGGCGTCCCACCCGTTGGCCGGGTCCCATCCGCGGCCGGCACCCCACTGTTCAAGTACGGCTATCGCCCGGTCAAACTCGCGCGTGTCATGTTCAAGCAGCTTGACCAGCCGCACCAGATCCGCGTACCGGCCAAGCTCCCGGTACAACTCCTCTGCATAATGCCGATACTGTTCCCGGTCGCCGCCCTTGCGCGCCAGTTCGGCAAGGAGCTCCCGCGATTCGATCCACATAGCGGGATACCGTCCACGCAGGCCGCTCCGCCCGCGCATCCCCCGACTCCGGGCAAATGCGCGAACCCGCTCTATCCGCGCGGCGGTGGCGTCGTATTCCGTTTCGAGGAGCGCCCGCGCGCGGTCGGCGTGCTCCGGAAGCCCACGCTCCATAAGAAGCCGGGCGAGGCTTGCTGAATCCGGTGGAAGCGGCCCCTGCCGGTCCGGTGATGAGGGTGGCAAGGGCGGCGCCTGATCCGCTCCTTTGGCGGCACCGGCAGCGACACCACCAGCGGCACACACGGCGGGACCAGCACCAGCATCCGCAGTGCCAAGCAGCACACCGTTTACCGCCAGAGCCACCTCCGACAGATTTACGATATCCCGCAGATGGTGGAGCAACACCGGTTCGATCCCGCGCGGATCACCGCTACGGACGTACTCCAGGTAACGCGCGGGAGCCTCACTGCCGGACACATCATCCGTGCGGGGATGTCCCAGAACCCGGGCCTCAACCGCACCGAGGGAGCAACTGCCGATCCGCCGGGCGTAGAGCCGGCGAACCAGATGCAGCAGGTCAAAGTGACACGCCTCAGGAAATCGACGGCGTTGCATGGTGAAGCGGCTGCGCAGAACCGGAAGATCGAACGAGGCGCCGTTATAGGTGACGTATTGTGGATCAGGGATCTCGGCGACCAGCGCCAAAAAGCGGTCCAGCTGCGCCGCCTCATTGCCGGGGTCCAGAAGCATGATCTGGCGAACGTCGATCGCGGTGGTTTCGTCGGCCCCGACGGGGGTGCCGATCCCGATGAGAAAGGCAACGCTGCCGGCTCCACCGGAGAGACCGGTTGTCTCGATATCGAGAAACACCGGCGTCATCCCGGCGGGTCGGCGGGTGAGCGGAGAAAGCGTGTCCCACCGTCCCGTTGCCGAAAACCGGTTCCCGTACCGGCCGGTCGCGATCGGCTGCACCGTCCGTCGCTCGTACACCCCAGGGGCTATCGGTCCCCAGTCCGCACCCGGCGCTCCGGGAATCGCGCCGCCGGCGGGCGGCGCGGCGCGGTCGTTGAGGTCGGCGTTGCCGGCAGGGGCTGCCCGCCCGGTGAAACCTGTGTCGCCGGGGCGGCGGGTCTCACCGCGCTGTGCCCTAATCCGTTTCAGCCGGTTGTAGAGGTCACTCATCGATCCAGGCAGCGAGAATCGCCGCAACCGCCCGTTTAGGGTCGCCGTCCCATCCGTCGTTTGCATCCACCGGACCCACGCACGACGGGCATCCCGACTCACAGGGACACCCGTTCACCCGCTCGTGAGCGGCGGCCAGGATCTGTGGAAGAAGCGCGATAGACGCCTCGGACAGCCCACTGCCCCCGGGGTAGCGGTCGTAGAGAAAGCAGACCGGCTCCTCAAAGTGGGGGTCCCGAACGCTGGCGTGCACCCCCAGGTCCTGGACCTGCGCCATCAGGTATACCGGCGCCACACTCCGCAAGAGGCGCACCAACCGCGTCAGCCCCACCGCCTGTCCCGGACCGGGCAGCGCGTCCAGAGCGCCTCGAACCGCACTTCCCGAGGGAAACACCAGCATCGCCGCCCGGGTGTGCATCTGCTCCTCCGGCAGATCGATATCGCCATATCCCACGTTCTCGTGGGTATGGAAACGAATCTTCTTGAACTTTCCGACGATACTGCGTACCAGAACATCACCGGACACGGCGGTACAGCCACCGATCACCTGCGTCTCATCCTCTGTCAGGACGCGCAAGTCCAGCTTGACCAGCGAGTCGGTGTAATAGTTCACGCTGGTCTGTTCCACGTAACAACGACGACGTTCGATATCAAGGCGGGTCACGACAAACTGGCCGCCCCGGTGAATGTAAATCGCGTTGTCAAACAAAAACTCTTTGGCCGAGGGCCGGTCCATTTCGCCGATCACCGTGTCCGCGCCGGCGGTGGTATCCACGATCACCACGTTATCGCTGGTGGCGCTGCGAAGGCTGACCTCTTCTGCCGGATAGGACTGCTCCGCCCAGTGATACGTCGCTCCACTGCGTCGGATAACCCCGGCTTCCTCAAGAAGCATCAGCATCTCCGGCGTCTCCGGGGCAAATGGCTCATCCTCAGTCATCGGCAATTCAAACACCGCGCATTTCAGCTGATCGTAGAGGACAAACGGGTTGTCCGGGTTGATATAGGCGTTCTCCGGATTGCCTTCCAGGAAGTACTCGGGATGTTCGATGATGAACTGGTCCAGCGGAGAGGCGCTGGCGATCAGCACCGCCAGGGAGACCGATTTCCGGCGCCCCGCCCGCCCGGCCTGTTGCATACTGCTTGCAACGGTTCCGGGAAAGCCGCCGAGAATCGCCGCGTCCAGCCCGCCGATGTCTATCCCGAGTTCCAGAGCGTTGGTGCTGACAACCCCGTGGATCTCTCCATCCCGCAAACCCCGTTCGATCTCCCGCCGTTCCGACGGCAAATACCCGCCCCGATACGCTTCCACGCGGATGCGGCTGTTGTCGGTGTAGTGGTTCTTGAGGTTTGTGCGAATATATTCGGCAACCAGCTCCGTCCGCTGCCGCGAGCGGGAAAACACGATCGTTCTGACCCCGCGCTTGAGAAATCGGATCGCCAGTGACCGTGACGAGTTGACGATCCCCTGACGAATCCCCTGCACCCGGTCAACCAGGGGGGGATTGTACAGAATAACGTGTTTCTCTCCGGTGGGTGCGCCGTTGTCGTCCACCAGCGTCACGGGCTCACCGACAATCCGCTCCGCCAGCTCGCCGGGATTCCCGATCGTCGCGGAACACAGGATGAACTGCGGCGACGCCCCGTAAAACGCGGCAACCCGTTTCAGACGCCGGATCACGTTGCACACGTGGGAACCGAAAATGCCGCGATAGGTGTGCAGTTCGTCAATCACCACGTAGTCCAGGTTCTGAAAGAACTGCACCCACTTGGTGTGGTTGGGCAGAATCCCCGCGTGGAGCATATCCGGGTTGGAGATGATGATCCGGCCCCTGGTCCGGGCGCGAGACCGCACCGCCTGGGGGGTGTCACCGTCAAAGGTCATGACCGAGACCGGCAGGCCGCCCTCTTCAACGGTCATATTCAACTCAGCCTGCTGATCCTGACTGAGCGCCTTGGTGGGAAACAGGTACAACGAACGCGAGTCCGGATACGACAGAATCCGGTTCAGCACCGGCAGGTTATAACTGAGCGTCTTACCCGATGCGGTAGGGGTTACCACCACCACGTTCTCACCCCGCAGGACTGCATCGATCGCGGCAGCCTGGTGAGAGTACAGTCGTTCAATACCGCGCCCGCGCAGCGCCTGTACGATCCGCTCATCCACGCCGTCGGGAATCGGCGCGTACCGCCCGTCCCGCGGGGGGATCACCTCCCAATGCCGCACCTTGTCGGTAAACGCCGGATCTGTTCGAAGCTCCTCAATCAGCCGCTCAACCATCTTGCGCGCATAGTAACACGGATTTCCTTGACCGCTCCAGCCGGCGGTCGTACACTGCATGACATATGGCAAACGATGTACTGACGGTAGTTATGGGCGGTGGAAAGGGTACGCGACTATATCCTCTGACAGCGGAGCGGTCCAAACCGGCAGTGCCGTTTGGCGGCAAATATCGTCTTGTCGATATTCCGTTGTCCAACAGTATCAACGCCAATTTCAAAGAGATATACGTTCTGACGCAGTTCAATTCGGCATCATTACACCTGCATATCAACAGCACGTATATCTTTGACAGCTTTACCAAAGGATTTGTGGAAATCCTTGCGGCGGAGCAGACATTCACCCACAGCGGCTGGTACGAGGGCACCGCCGACGCGGTCCGCAAGAACCTTGTCCACTTCCGTACCCGCAAGCCCAGCCACTACATGATCCTGTCCGGAGACCAGCTCTACCGCATGGACCTGGCGGAGTTTCATCGGCAGCACATCGAAAGTGGCGCCGATGCCAGCGTCGCGGTCTTGCCGGTCACGCGGGAAGAAGCGGTCGATTTCGGCATCCTCACCGTTGATGAACAGCTGCGGATC
Source organism: Spirochaeta sp. (assembly GCA_027859055.1). Classification (GTDB taxonomy): domain Bacteria; phylum Spirochaetota; class Spirochaetia; order DSM-27196; family Alkalispirochaetaceae; genus Alkalispirochaeta. Next base: position 5,056 of record JAQIBO010000155.1, on the reverse strand, counting down.
ACCAACTTCACCGAGAAGCCGGCGCTGGAACGGGATATCAGCGCGATGAAAATCCCCGCCGCCGCCCGCGATGCGGTCCCGAACTATTCCGAAGGGCGCGACTTCATGGCGTCGATGGGGATTTACGTATTTAACGCCGATGCGCTTGAACGCGCCCTGGACAACTCGTATACCGATTTTGGTCACGAGGTGATCCCGATGATGATCGAGCAAATGGAGGTCAACGCATTTCTGTTTGACGGATTCTGGGAGGATATCGGAACGATCGAGAACTTCTACGAGACGAGTATCTCCCTCGCCGATATTCAGCCGGCGTTCAACCTCTTTGACGAAGACCACCCGATTTACACCCACCGCCGCGATCTGCCGCCGACAAAATTCAACTCAGCGACGATCAGCCGCTCGCTCGTTGCCGACGGGTGCATTATCACCGACAGTACGATCGACCGCTCGGTCGTCGGGATCCGGAAAGTGATTCGCTCGGGGACCCAGCTTGACGGTGTTATCTGCATGGGCGCCGACTACTACGAAGAACCGGGACCGGAACGTACCGATGACGGAAAAGCGTTGCCGTCAGTCGGTATCGGAAAAAACTGTCGCATTCGCCACGCGATTATCGACAAAAACACCCGCATCGGTGACGACTGTTCAATCGGTTGGGACGGAGTTCCTCCGGATGGTGACTACGACCGTTACTTTGTCCGGGAAGGGATCATTATCGTACCCAAAAACACCGCGATTCCCGCGGGAACGGTGATATAGCCGCGCCAACCGTGCCGACAATCACAATGTGAGTGCCCCCGTCCGGATCGCGATATACACCGGCTCTCCGCTCATGCGCACCCTCCTCGCCGGCGCCCTCGGCAGTGACGCGGATTGCGTCGTCCTGGAGTCAGGCCTCCTTTCAGACCCCACCGCCGGTGGTAACAACACTTCCGCGCCAGCGTCGAACCTCCGTCCGGAAGTGCTGGTGTGTGATATCGAAGCGACCGATACGCTCCAGCAAAACCGCGCCATCGCGTTACGGCGGGCCCGCAATCTGCCGTCGCTGATCTTTGTCGGCGGACTGTCCTCCGACCAGGAAGCGCGGCTTACCGGCGCCGGGTTCACCACCGTGCGCCGGCGGCCCGATATTCGCAGCTTTACCACCGCCGGCGGGCGAGCACCGGTGATCGATATCCTGCACGCCCTTGCGCGTCACGGTAATGACACCGCTGCCAGGACCCACAGACCGGCACCTGTCCGACAACCGGCCACCGGTGAAACAAACCGCAGCGAGCCCACACCTCCAAGCGCTGCGCCCGCAGGTGCATCCGGTTCCCCGGCGTTGCGGAAACCCTCTGCCGTCCCGCCGATCATCGTGATCGGGGCGTCCACCGGCGGTCCCCAGGCGGTCCGACGCGTCCTCGAAGATCTGCCGGCGCCGCTGGCCGCGCCGGTGGCGATCGTACAGCATATCTCTGACGGGTTCGCCGAAGGGTTTGTACGTTGGCTCCGTGACACCACGTTTCGGTCCGTGGAGATCGCACAGGACGGGACCGCTTTGCGGGCGGATACGTTTGTTGTTGCCCCTTCCGGCTTACATCTGGTGGTGAACTACGGCGGCATTGCCCTCCGGGAAGGTGAAAAAGAGCAGTACCAGCGGCCCAGCGCGGATGTCCTGTTTCGGACCGCCGCCGCCGCGTACGGCTCACGGGTGATCGCAATTCTATTGACCGGAATGGGCCGCGACGGAGCAGACGGGTGCCGCGTGGTACAGGAGCGCGGCGGTATCACGCTGGTCCAGGATGAGGAAACCTCGGTTGTGTACGGCATGCCCCGGGCGGCGGCAGAAATGGGTGCTGCTACGGAAATTCTGCCCTTGAATGCGATCGGAAAACGAGCGGGGGTACTCCTGGAGCGGATCACATAGTCACGCCGTCGGCACGACACGCGCGACAGATCCCGTGAAACTCAACCGATTTACTCGTCACTACGTGTCCGTAATCCCTGGAAATACGTGATTCCACGCGATGCTGAAGGTCCTCAGGAACCCGGACATCTTCAACTGCCCCACACCGGTCACACACAAAATGGTAGTGCGGTTCCCGCACCGCCTCGTAGAGGTCCACATTGCTTCCGAATCCAAGACGATTGACGAGTCCCTGATCCACAAGAATATTGAGGTTCCGGTACACGTTTCCAAGACTCACACTGGGAAACTCCGGACGCAGTTCATCGTAGATCCAGTTGGCCGTAACGTGATTACGACTTGACTGCAAAACCTCGAGAATGCGGTTACGTTGTTTACTCTTGCGAATCTTTACTCCCACGGCGAAAATATATTAAATGTAACAGATGCGGTCAACAATTCACGCGAACGCAGACACCGACCGGTGTCGCATGTGTGGCGGTGCGACCATCCCATGGAGCAGCGGCACAATCCGCGTCGGACGCGGTACCGTCGCCGAACGGCGGGGCGGCCCGTTTCGCCATCGGCGTTATACCCAGTGCCCGACGTGTGGTCAGATTCAGGTCCACCGGGATGATCTGCCGCCGCCTGCGGATGAGCGGGATCGTTATGACGAACACCGGAACGATCTGTCCGATCCCCGCTACCGCGACTATCTCAACACGTTTCTTGATACAGCGGTTTCTCCGTTCCTGGAACCCGACGCCCGCGTTCTTGATTTCGGCAGCGGCCCCACCCCCGCTCTGGCCGAACTCCTGCGGGAACGCGCCTGTGCACCGTCAATCTACGACCCGTTTTACGCGCCGGACCAGTCGGTTCTGGAGGGAGCAGCACGATACGACGCGATCGTCGCGCTGGAAGTGGTGGAACACCTGCACCAACCCGGTGAAGAACTGCCGCAGCTGATTCGACTGCTCGTCCCCGGCGGATACCTCGCCGTTCGTACCGGCATTTTTTCCGGTGATACCGATGCGTTCGACCGCTGGTGGTATCGGCGCGACGTCTCCCACGTTTCATTCTGGACGGACGCAACGATCGACTGGCTGTGCAGCACCTACGCGCTCACCAATACGCTGTATCGTCCCGGAACCGTTCTTGTGTTCCGTACGCGTCCCGACTATGCCACGTCCCACGAGAACAGGCTTGACCTGGGTCGTTGAGTTTGAGAACTCGTAGTTTACGCCGGCTACCCGTTGACAAAATCACGGGTAGCCGGTATAACGCTCTGTACAAACCACAAAGCACGACACGTGGCCAAATGGTTATGGGGGTGTAGCGAAGTTGGTTATCGCGCCGGCCTGTCAAGCCGGAGATCGCGGGTTCGATCCCCGTCACTCCCGTTTTTTGCATACAGCATATTGATTGAAAACCCGTCCAGCTGGATGGGTTTTTTTGATGATATTCGCCTTCGGCGGAACTGCCGTTCTGCGAAGTACTGCTTCACGGGTGTTTGGCGCACTACCGAATCGGGCGGGACGAACACGTTTCAGGAAGCCAGATGATGCTGCCTGATCTTCCCGAGCTCCTCCCCGTTCTCTTCCATCAGCGTTTCAAGATCATATCGGCTCTGCATATTGAGCCAGAATCCGGGCGTTGTTCCAAAAAACCTGGATAACCTGATCGCCGTGTCGGCGGTAATCCTTCTTCGCCCCTTGATAATCGCGTCTATTCTGGGAGGATCTACAAAAATCCCCTTTGCGAGGGCATACGGCGTTATCCCCATCGGATCAAGAAACTCTTCTTTCAAAACCTCGCCCGGTGTGGATAGCTCTATCAAATTCGGTTTCAAATCGCTCACCTCCATTTCTACGATCAGTGGTAGTCAGTGATTTCAACGTCAAAGGCGTTTCCCTCTTCCCATCTGAAACAGACTCGCCACTGATCGTTGATGCGGATACTGTATTGGCCTGCACGGTCACCCTTCAAAGCTTCCAAACGGTTTCCTGGTGGGATCCGCAAATCCTTCAGCTCGATAGCATCTTCAAGGAGCCCCAGTTTCCGCCTCGCGGTTTTGAACAGATCACCGGGAAAACCCTTTACCCGTTGTCTATGCCAAATACTCTCCGTGAGCCGGCCCCGGATACTCTTGATCATGTCTAATGATAGTGTAACGCGCTAATAGTGTCAAACACACATACATCTGGTTCTGATACAGTAGTGCGCAACTCTCGGGGCGCGTAAGCCCGCTCCCCACGGCAACTGTCCGACTCAACTGTTTGAACCGTAGTCAGATAGTGTCGGGACAGGGGGGTATCCGTGGGTCCATACAGGCGTAGCTCCATACAGTGGCGGCGTCGCTCCTCTTGGGGTACCATGGACCACCGTGACCAAAATCGATAAAGCTCTTTTCACCAACAACACTGCGATGCTCCTGTACGGGCTTTCGGCGGTCCTGATTGGACCGACACTGCCGGGAATGATCTCCTCCTTTGACCTCACCCTTGGTCAGGCCGGTTTTATCGGTGCCATGCAGAACGTTGGAGGTATTGCGGGGGCGCTTCTGGCGCTGCTTATCGCGGACCGAGTGTCCCATACAAAGTCGGCGGTGGTCTCGTTTATCCTGCTGGGGATCGCCCTCTTTGCGGTGGGCATCTCCCACCGCTACGGGATTGTGCTGGTGACCTTTGCCGCTACCGGACTCTTTATCCGGATCATGGACGTCATGCTGAACGCCGGTACGGGAGACTTTGCGGTCGCCCGGGCGGTAGAGTCTGAACGGGCGGAAGCTGTCAGACCAGGGCAAGCGGTGCCCACGAACCGGTCCGGACGGGATCTCAGCACCCTGCACATGTTCTTCAGCATCGGCGCCTTCGCGGGCCCCGTTGCGGCCCGAGCTATTATGGGTGCGGGGATGTCCTGGTCACAGGTCTTTCGGTGGACCGGGGTTGCCTATCTCGTCGTTGCCGTGCTGGCTATGCCGTGGCTTCGCAGGTACGGCCGGATCACCACGCAGGAGCCCGACCGGTCTGCCGACCTGTCTGCCGACCTGTCAGCCGGCCCGGCGGCCGACTCCCAGGGGGGTGCCGCAACTCCTGGGACCGCGCTGCCCCCACCTCCCGCCGCGCCCCCACCGGCAGCGGCGAGACTGGCCGTTCCCGTCATGGG
>JAQIBO010000126.1 GCA_027859055.1 Spirochaeta sp. | reverse complement strand
TTGCTACGATGCCGGGGCGGAGGGAGCTCCGCCGCAACGGATTCGGTGGGACGGGCGGGCACGAAACGGCGAACAGGTGCTCTCAGCGGAAACGTACCGCTGGCGACTGGAAGTTGCCGACGTGCTGGGTAATACGACGGTTCGCGAGGGTGATCTGCCGGTAGACGTTCTGGTTGAACCGTATCAGGGCGGATACAGGATTCAGGTTCCGAGCATCACGTTTCCACCGAACTCTGCCGAACTTCGCTTCAACGGAGACAACGAAGTGGCGGCGCAAAATCAGCGGGTGATTGAACGGATTGTTGAGATATTGAGCCGATTTCCTGAGTATTCCATTGTTGTTGAAGGACACGCAGTCAATATCTCCGGAACCGAGCGGGAACAGGAGCAGGAACTGATTCCGTTGTCCCGTCGGAGAGCTCAGGCGGTTCGGGATGCCCTTATCGACCGGGGGGTTCCGGCCACCATCGTTGATGCGGTGGGGCGAGGCGGCGCTGTTCCGATTGTTGACCACGCAGACGAGGAAATGCGATGGAAGAACCGTCGGGTTGATTTCATATTGCAGAGGTAGCGATGAAGTTTTCGCGACAGCTTCTGCAGAATATTCGGGAACGGACCGACATGGTTGAGTTGGTGAACCAGTATACGCGGCTTGAGCAGCGGGGCGACCGCTGGTGGGGTCTCAGTCCCTTTAAACAGGAAAAGACCCCTTCCTTTTCGGTGAAACCGGAGGAGGGACTCTATTACTGCTTTGCCACTCAGAAAGGTGGCGATCTGTTCAGTTTCATCGGTGAGATGGAAGGCTTATCGTTCCCGGAGTCGGTTGAAATTCTGGCGGAACGGGCGGGAATAGCGGTAGAAACGACCCCGGCAGACGAGGAAGGCGACCGGGAACGGCGGTCATTGTATGAACTGTACGAACGGGTGACCCGGACGTTTTCCTATTTACTTGAGGAAGATGTGCGTGGCGGAGCCGCACGGGAATACGCCCACGGCCGTGGACTGGATGCGGATGTGCGCGTCCGTTTTGAATTGGGGTATGCGGTTGATGACGGTCGCTGGCTGTACCGATTTCTCCAACGCAAATCCTACAGCACCGAATTTCTCGACCGGTGCGGTCTGTTTTCCCGTCGTTCTCAGGGGTTTACGCTGTTTCGCAACCGCCTCATCTTTCCGATTCGTGATGAACGACGTCGCGTTGTCGCGTTTGGCGGACGCGCGCTTTCGCCGGAAGATCGTGCCAAATACATAAACAGCCCGGAAACACCGATTTACAACAAAAAGCGGACACTGTATGGATTACATCTCGCGATGGAGGCGATGCGTCGCACAAAGCGCGTTTACGTCGCCGAAGGGTATATGGATGTGATCGCCCTCCAGTCCGCCGGGGTGGAAAACGCGGTGGCTCCCCTTGGTACAGCGTTCACGGAGGAACAGGCCCGCCTCCTCAAACGGTGGATCAACGAGATCTACCTGGTGTTTGACGCTGATCAGGCCGGAATCGACGCAACATTTCGCGCTGCCGGAGTTGCGGAACGCGTGGGGCTTGGATGTCGGGCGATTGCGGTTCCCTCCGGGAAGGATCCGGCAGAACTGTACGCCAACCGGGGAGTTGAAGGTGTCATCGAGCTCACCGAACGGTCTGTTCCTGTCTTTGAATACTTGTTGGAGGCCGCGATGACCGGAATCAACCCGCGTGATTCCCGTAGCAGGGAGTTGCTGTTGCGTAAACTTTTTCCCTATATTAATATCATCAGCTCCGAGGTCCGTCGGGAGACCCTTGTCGGGCAAATCAGTGATACGATACAGGTATCGCCCGCAGCAGTCATGGCGGATTTCACACGTTGGCGCAAAGGAGAACAACCACAGAGCATTGCAGAACCGGAAAAAACGCCACAACACATTACGACGAGCCGCGATATGAAGTTAATGCTCGCCACCGCTCACGATGGCGAGCTATTTGCGTATCTTCGGGGGAAGGTTTCCCCCACTGACCTCGACGATGAGGTTGCGCGGCGGGTGTTTTACATGATGGAGGACGCATATCGCCACGAGGAATCACTTCCCCGCGGTTTGGTTGACCGTTTGGATGACGAACAACTGCGAAGTTTCGTTCTCGAACGGCTTACATCAGGAGAGTTTACCGCATGGTCGAAGAACGATATCGACAATGCGGTCGGATTTGTACGAATTCGCAAACTGGAAATTCGACAACGGGAGCTTGAACGCTCGTTGTCACGACTTGACGGAACCGATCTTCAGGAGATTCGCCGGGTGCAGGAACAGAAAATAGCGATTGATCACGAATTGGCACAGCTGAAAGTGAGGGCAGATGACTGAGTTGCTGAACGATCCTGCAATCGCGCGGTTATTGGACTATGCCAAGTCTAAAACCTCTATCAGTTACGATGAAGTGCATGATTTTCTCCCCGATTCCATAGTTAACTCTGATAAAATCGAGGAGGTTCTTGGATTGCTGGCGAAACACAACGTTGTGATAGAGGAAAGCTCTGAGGACGATTCAGATGAAAAGAAAGACGGTGGCGAAGACGGTGCCGAGCTGGACGAAGGCGAAGAGGAAACCGCAGACCCCGGGGATCTTGACGAAGGTGACCTGATCTCCAAAGAGGAAGAAGCGCGACGACTTGCTGAACGAACAAAACGCGTCATTGTCGGTGATAAAGACGCCGCAGTGGACGATCCCATCCGACTTTACCTGCGCGAGATCGGAAAAGAGAACCTGCTCACCGCTGAGCAGGAGGTCGAACTCTCCAAAAAGATGGAACAGGGCGAGTACATCATCAAGGATGTGATTCGTGGCAGCGGTATGGTAATTCCCGAGTTTTTTGAGCTCGCGGAGCGGACGTTCAAGAAAGAGGACCCGCGCGAGCTTGGGCTGTCGAAAAAAGAGATCTCAGAATACCTCGCGGAGCGTCGTCGGCTGAATCATTTTTACCGGGAATCCCTGAAAGAGCTCCTTCCCGAACTCCGGGAGTACATGGAACTTAAACGAAAGACCCACGATAAAGGCATGGACATTCTGAATGATGAGACCCTCGCCGGCAAGAAATCCCAGCTGCTGGAGTTGTTGTGTGAGGTCGAAATTCATCAGGATGAAATTCTGAAATTCAGTGAAGGATTTTCCCGGGCGGCAAAACAGATACTGCGGTATCGCGACGACCAGAGTCGCGTAGAAAAGCGTCTGCGTGTGTCCAATTTACGGGAATTGCGATCCCTTGGTCGCGGACTCGCAGTTGGCGCGCGCCGCGAGGAAATCGAGGACGATCTCGGTCTCTCATCGGATCAGATAAAAGAAAAAATCCGCCATATCCAGGTCACGGAAAAAAAGCTCCGGGAGCTTGAATACCGGTTTGAAAACGCGATCGAGGATATCCTGGAGATGTCGAAAGAGATCGAGCGCGGTCGTTTCATGATGCAGACCGCGAAAGACAAACTGATTCAGGCTAACCTGCGCCTGGTTGTGAGTATTGCAAAAAAATATACCAATCGCGGTCTACACTTTTTTGATCTCGTCCAGGAAGGCAATATCGGTCTAATAAAAGCTGTTGAAAAATTCGAGTACCGGAAAGGGTACAAATTTTCAACCTACGCGACGTGGTGGATACGACAGGCGATAACTCGCTCCATTTCTGATCAGGCGCGGACGATCCGAGTGCCGGTGCACATGATTGAACAGATTAACAAAGTGGTCCGGGAAAGCCGACAGTTGATGCAGGTCCTTGGCCGCGAACCGAGCGATGAAGAGGTCGCGGAGCGCCTCGGCTGGAACGTCGGCAGGGTAAAATCGGTCAAGAACGTCGCGCGCGAACCGATATCTCTGGAAACACCGATCGGTGAGGAAGAAGATTCGCTCCTTGGTGATTTTATCGAAGACAAAGAGGTTGAGAATCCCGCTCACCAGACAGCATTTACCCTGTTGCAGGAACAGTTGCGTGGTGTCCTTGACACCCTGCCTCCACGGGAACAGGAAGTGTTAAAAATGCGCTTCGGGCTGGAAGACGGTTATTCGTTAACTCTCGAAGAGGTTGGACTGTATTTCAATGTCACCCGAGAGCGGATCAGACAAATCGAGGCGAAAGCGTTGCGTCGTCTTCGCCATCCGAAGCGGAGCCGGCGGCTCAAAGACTATCTTGATAATTAAGGGGTACAGGTAAACGATGATCCAGGACACGATAGAAAAGCTGAAAGTTCTTCAGGATATCCTCTCACGGAAGTATACCCTGGAACAGGAGATCGAAGAGCTCCCGCGGAACCTCGCGACAAAAAAAGAGCTGGTGAGTCGTCTCAAAAAGTCATTTCTTGAAAAGAACGAGAA
>JAQIBO010000088.1 GCA_027859055.1 Spirochaeta sp. | reverse complement strand
CGGCAATGGAGGAGAGAAGGCTCGTCATTAACGCAATCGAAAGAATGGAGCGGCTTCCGTAGATTATGCGGGAAAATACGTCACGGCCAAGATCATCGGTTCCCAGGAAATGCCCCCCCTGCCCCGGCGCGCTCATCTGATTTTCCATATCCATCTCCGTGTAGGAGAAGGGAACGACCAGCGGCCCGAGGAACGCCGCACATATCCAGAACAGGAGAATGGCGAGGCCAAAAATGACTCGGGGGTTGTTTCGCAGCTGCAGGAGAACGGTTTTCATTGCTCCCCTCCACTGAACCGGATGCGCGGATTAAGGAAGGCGTAGGCCATATCCGTGATAAAGGTGGAGAACACGAAGATGAAGGTAATAAAGAGCACGCACGCTTCGATAAGCGGAACGTCACGGGTTTTGATCGCCGACATCGTGAGGGACCCCAGTCCCGGAAAACCGAAAAGCGTTTCCACGACGATAAGCCCGCCAAAAAGCCACCCCATGTTCATCCCGATAATGGTAATCGTCGGGAGCAGCGCGTTTTTGAGGGCGTGGCGAAAGATCACATAGAGCCGGGGCATCCCCTTCAGCGTCGCCGCTCGGACGTAGTCGGAGCTCATCACCCCAATCATTGAAGAACGCTGCATCCGCGAGACGTACCCGAACATCACAAACGTAATGGACAGGGCCGGCAGCACCAGGATGTTCAGGTTCTGCCAGAGATTTTCGCCGATCGGAATGATACTTGAGATCGGCAGCAAATCCAGATAGACGGAGAATATCGTAATAAGAATAATCCCCGAAACGAATTCCGGAAGCGCCATAGTGGCGAGCCCGACAAACGAAATGATCGAGTCCGTCGGCTTTCCCACTTTGACCCCCGCCAGAATCCCAAAAAGGATTGAAAGGGGAACGTAGAAAAGCAGCGCCGTCAGCGCCAGCACCATCGAATGGCCGACCCGTCTCCAGAAGATGGAGCTTATCTCCACGCCGCGCATATAGAGCGACTCGCCAAGATCCCCCTGGATAAATCCGCCGAACCAGCGGAAATATCGAACGTGGAAGGGATCGTCAAGCCCCATGGCGTCGCGGAGGGCGGCCACCGATTCCTCGGTGGCACTTTGACCCAGCACGGTCTGAGCGACATCCCCCGGCATGATTTCTACCAGGAAGAAGATCAGCACGGACATGGCGACAACGGTCACCACCATAAAAAACAGACGCTTCGAAAGCCGTTTCAGGAAATCCATAACTCAGGTAGTCCTATTCGATTGTGGCGTACTCCAGCTGAGGCAGCATCGTAAGGGGCTGTCGATAGTCCGTGACGGCGTTGCTAAGCGCCACCAGATAGGGTACCTGTACGTTGATGACGGTACCTTCCTCGTGGAAAATCTCCTGCAGCTCGGCGTAGTACTCCATCCGCTGTTCAGAATCAATCTCGCCGCGGATACTCTCAATCAGCTCGTCAACTCGAGGGTTATCGATGTGGGACTCGTTCCACGGCCCTTCGGAATGAAAGGCGAGCATGAGCAGCATGGACGGATCGGTCCGGACGCCCCAGCCGGTGAGCAGCATCGGCGCATTCATCCAGTGCTGGGAAAGATAGATGTCCCGCGGAAAGCCTTTCAGGTCAAGCTCAAAGCCCGCAGGCGCCGCAAGCTCCTTCATCGTCTGGGCAAGCTCCGCACCGTACGGGTGATCCGAGGCGTAGAAAAGCTCAACGGTCAGGCCGTCGGGATAACCCGCATCGGCAAGCAGTTCCTTGGCACGCTCAATATCCCGGCCACGGAACGGAATCTCATGGTACTGGGCGAGAGCGTTTACGATGGGTGTCTCGTTGTAAAAGATGCTCTCTCCATAAACTCCCTGAGACGCCTTCGCGAGAATCTCCGGGTCCATAGTGTACTTAAAGGCGAGGCGCACGTCGTTGTCGTCGAAGGGCTCGCGATCCGCCGCAAGGGCGACAAACCGGGACTCCTGATAGGGAGAGACAACGTTGAAACCGCCAAGGCCCTCGAGGCGAGTTTTGATAATCGGTGAAATCTGGGGAACGATATCGACCTCTCCGGCCTCCAGGAGGGATACACTCGAGTCGATGTCCGGAACAAAGTAGATTCGCAGCTCATCGGCCTTGGGCAGTCCCTGAGCCCAGTAGTTTTCGTTGGCCGAAAGCAAAGCGGATTCTTTGGGTATCAGTTGTTCCATGACAAAGGGGCCCGTGCCCATCGGCGCTGATTCACCCATGATTCCGTAGTCGTACTCGGAAGAGAGGATCGCCATGTTGTAATCGGTGAAGAGATAGGGAAACGTCGGGTAATTTTCCGACAGAGTTATCTCGACGGTGTAATCGTCAGGGGTCTCCACGCTTTCAAGGATCGAAAAGTCCTGCGCCTTGAGGTGACCAAGGTCCGGGTCCTGGGTTCGCTCCAGGGTGAACCTGACATCTTCCGCGGTGAAGTCCGAACCGTCGTGAAAGGTTACCCCTTCTCTCAGGGTGATCGTCCACACCTTTCCGTCTTCCGTCTTCCACGCCGTGGCAAGTGAGGGGACCAGTTCGCCGGTATCGGCGTCCAACTCAATCAAGTAGTCGTAAATCGATGAGTTAAGCGAGAACGCCTGGCCGTCCCACGATCCGGGGGTAATCAGGTTCGGTACCTGCTCGGCTACCCGGATAACCATCTTGTCTTCAGCCTCTTCCTGGCCGCCGCCGGCAAATAGCAGAGTGCTTGCAGCTGTCAGCAGAACCACAAATGGTAACAATCGTTTCATATCAAGCTCCTTTTATTCAGTTCGATCGCGATACTATTACAATTATTATATTTACGCCACTAAATAGCAACAACCCGGAAGATAGGTTATTTTGCCGAAAAAATCGGCCTCAAGTACCATATTTATATATTATTATGTAAATATGTCATTTAATGTTGCGTGTGAATCCGGAAACGAGGCAAACCACCATATGGTGCTTAATTCTGACCCCAAAAAAACCCCGTGATACACCACGCGTTTCAAACGTGAAAGCGAATGAACATGAAGCATCATCGCGAACCCACGCGGCGGACCTGGAGATTCCCGCGGGTGTATGCACATATTGGAGGTGATGAGGCGATCATGTACCCACACATCCACGGCCGTTCTGGTTATAGCGCTGATGTGTGGCGTCGGGCACGGCATCTTTGCGGCCGATTTTCCTGCTCCCGGCGCCGTCCCCGCGGTCCAATCGGGGACCTGCCTGTTCCCCGCCGATGCGAACCTAATCGTCGGTGTCGATTTCCATTCCGCGCATCTGTTGAACAGCTTCGTCGAGCTGTCGCCGGATCGCGAACGGAATATACGGTTCGAACCGGTGAAACGGCGCAAGCGGTGTGATCCCATCGACGATTCCAAGGGAGAGGATCGGGGTTTCGGAAGGGAGATCCCCTGCAAGCCACCGTTGGATCGCCAGGTACGTCATCGCGTGATAGTCTTTCGTTGCCGAGGTCACAACCGTTTCCGGAGCGATCGACCACTGATCGGTATCGACACCGATAGCAAGGATTCCGCGTCGTTCGGCCTGTTGGATTACACCAATACCGGTCTCGCCGGCAATATTGAATACGATATCAACCCCTTCATCGATCAGTTCGTCGGCAGCCTGTCGACCCGCGCGACGGTCGGTGAAGGTGTTGGTCACGCGAGACAAGACCGACACATCAGAATCGCTATCCAGGACACCGCGATAGAAACCGTCATAGTACCGCTCTACAGGGGGGATCTCCATACCAAGGACCGCCCCGACACGGGGAGCGGCGTTCAGCTGCGGCAACGTCCCGGCGTATTCTTTCGTGAGATACCCCGCAACGATTCCCGCCAGGTAACCAGCGTCGTCTTCTCGAAGCAGCACCGACCACGCGTTGCGCGGTAGATCATTGGTCTCGTATAACTCGACATCAATACCGATAAACGTCGTGGTCGGGTACAGCACCGCTGACGAACGGAGCAATGACTCCATCTCCCAACCGGGAAAAAGGATAAGTTCAGTACCGCTGCGTACGATGCGTTCTATAACACCCGGAGCCGTGTCAATTGATCGCAGGCGTTCCACCGACCCGTTCAGGGAGTAGTTTTGCACGCTCTGGTTGAAACCGGCTTCGACCTGATCGGCAAAATCTCCGGAACCAAACACCGTATCTGCGGGCAATACGAGAGCAACCTTCGTATCACGATATCTCTGACTGTTGATCGTGATCGTATGACTCTCATCCGCCTCAACCACGACATTCCGATAGAAAATCGGCACGTCATCACGACGAATCTCGATGGCGCGAGTTCCCGTGAGCAGGCGTAACTCGCGGAGCGTCGAACCGGACAATTCACCGTCAACATAGACGGTGTACACTCCGGGAACCGGCTGTTCGTCGACAATGGTAATGGTGCCGACGGTGATTATTTCGTCGACAAAATAACGGAGTACTCGTCCGGAAAGCAGATCCGCCGTCGTGAATACTTCAAGTAGCGCGGTAACCGGTTCTGTAATCGTATCGGTCGTTCCGGTTTCACGTGTGACGACGGTGATGTTCGCGAGGAGGTTTCCGTCAGTGTCTTCCGCGACGGAACCGGAGACGATGTAGTCGGGCGTCTCGCCCGCCTCGGCTGTGTCGGTATCGCGATCCGCCACACCGTTCCTCGAGACGATCTTGTAGTCGCCAATGAGGTTCAGATTGAGGGTGATCGTTTCGGTAAGGGTAGCCGAAAGAACATCGAGGTCTGCGATCGTTGTCTCGTTCGTAACCGGCGCCACTGCGATCGTTGGTTTTTCAACTGGAGGAAGCGCCTCAACGTAGCGCTCAGGCGTATCACGCTCCGCGTTTCTCTCAGGCGAAGCGCTTGAGGGGCCATCCGGCGTCGAAACACATGCGCCAAACGTGATGAAAACCAGCAAAGAGATCGACACGATACGCAGCCCTGTATGGAAATCGATCCGGGACTGGTGGGAAAGTGACCGGTTCATGTGAATACTCCAACAGATCTGATAAGTATACCATGCCTCGCTCGCCGTGTTGCATTCGGTTCGAATGCTTACTGCGGGGGCTAAAAGGCTCGGCACCGGGCGCGGATCGAATCCAGCATCAGGAGGGCGTGGTCACGCGAGTTCTCAATGGTGGCGTCCTCCCCGCGAAGGCGCAGCGCCACCGTCCCGCACACGAAGATGCCGGGACTTCTGGTCTCGAGCGTGCCTTCCGTGAAGAGCGGCCGCACCGTTCGTTTGTGAAAACGGATCCCCGCCCCCCGAAGAAGGCGGTAGTCGGGGCCATAACCTGTCAGGAGAAAGATTGCGTCTGCAGGCTGAAGCGGCGAGTTCCCGTCTGCGTCGCGAAGTACGACGCCACGGGGGGTAACCTCAAGCGGCACGCTGCGGTAGCGCACGCGAATCCTGCCGGCGCGGATCTGCGTGTCCAGGCGCGGCAGAAGCCAGGGCTTGATCTTCGATCGCGGCAGCCTCGATTTGCGGTAGACCAGAAGCGCTTCCGCACCGGTCTCGGCGATGTTTACCGCCGCCTCGATCGCCGAGTTTCGTCCTCCCACCACAACCATGCGCTCGTTTGGGCTGACGATCTCACTCCTGAAGTAATGATGCACGTGCGGTCGGTCCTCGCCGGGAATACCGAGGATGTTCGGGAAGAAGTAGCCCCCGCTTGCCACCACAACGCTGCAGGCGTCTGCGGTGCGCCGGGCGCCGTCGGGTCCGCGAAGGTCGACGCGATACCGCCCCTGCACCGCTTCTGCCGAGACGGCCGTCGTAGCGGTTTCCACATGAAGCCCGGCAGCGGCGGCGCTCTCCTCAAGATAGGCGATATACTCCTCCCGGGTCGGAGAGGTGTCCGGGTCGGGGCCAAAGGGAAACCCCGGGAGGGCGAGGGTCGCACGCGTGGAAAACAGGCGCACCCCCGTAGGAAATCGCCGGATCGTCTGCGCCAGCTCTCCCTCTTCAACGTGTAAGAGATCAAGCCCCGCCTGCCGGAAATGTGCGGCTGCCGCCAGGCCGGCCGGGCCCGCGCCGACGAGAAGGACGTCATGCGCTGCTTCGCGCCTTGACTCGTCTCGATTCATTGCTGCTCGATCTCGGTGACTCATAGGTGGCGTCAATGTCGCCATACGGCTTCTTGAGGTCAAGCGCGGTAGGCGTTTGAAGCGGCGGCGGCCAGGGCGGCGTGAATACCGTCCACGGCGGAGCTCATAATGCCTCCGGCGGCACCACTGCCCTCCCCGGCGATCCAGACTCCCGGAATTGAGGCCACTTCGCCGGAGGGTTCCCGGACCACCCGTACCGCCGCTGAGGTGGTGGTCTCCATTCCCAGGATCAGTCCCGTCTCGTACCCGCGCAGTTTTCGTGAGAAATCCGAGAGTCCCTCGGAAAGCGCCTGCAACAGCCACTGAGGGTAGAGAAGGCGGTAGTCGCTGGGTACTAACTCAAACGGGTGGCTGGAACGGGGCAGCGTTCCGGGGATTTCACCACCACCGAGGCAGGCGGGAATCGTTGCCGGTACCCGATGTGTACCCACCAGATCAACCGCGCAAGCTTCCAGCTCTTCCAGGCGGGCAAGAACATCAAGGGGATTACGCGCCTCCGGGAAGATCTCCTCCGGGTGGAGGGCGGCCACCACGGCGGCATTCGACCACGCTCCATCCCGGCGGTAGTTGGAGACGCCGTTTACCATATTCAGCCCGGGTCGCCAGGCGGCCGGGATCACCGCTCCGCCGGGGCACATACAGAAAGAGTAGACCCCGCGTCCGGTTGACGTTTTGGCGGTGAGGCGGTATTCCGCTGCCTTCAGGCCGGGGATCTCGCTCCGACCCCACTGGGCCGTGTTGATCAACTCCCGCGGGTGTTCCACGCGCACACCAAGGGCAAACCCTTTGGTCTCAAGGGTTGCGCCCCGCGCGGCAAGGGTACGCAACAGCGGCATGGCGCTGTGCCCCGGGGCAAGAACGGTTCGGTCTGCCGGAAACTCATCGTCCACCGACTGGACTCCCACGCACCTGCCATCCTTCATGATGAGGTCCCGCACCTCCGTGTGGAAACGGATTTCCACACCCCGCGCCTGCAGATCTTTTCGGCCGGCAATCACCAGAGGGTAGAGGTTGTCACTGCCGATATGGGGATGGGCAAGCCACTGGATCTCCGTCGGGGCGCCACACTGAACGTACCGCGCCGTGACGTACTCCCGTTCCCGGGAGATCTGTTTTGTCCGGCTGGTGAGCTTTCCATCGGAGAAGGTACCCGCTCCCCCCTCTCCAAAGGAATAGTTGGAATAGGGGGCAAGAGGGCCGCCGGTCTCAAAGGCCGCGATGTCCCGCCTTCGTTCCTCCACCGGTGGGCCCTGCTCCAGGAGGGTGACCTCCCAGCCCGCGCGGTTAAGGACGTCTGCGGCAAAGAATCCCGCGGGACCGGAGCCAACCACCACCGCCCGTCCCGGATTGTGTTCCCGGGTAACCGGTAGCACCCGTTCCGGTTGCAGAGGGGCCGGAGGTTTTCCGATGGCGATCCGATAGTTCCAGCGAACATCGGGCTTGCGTCGTGCGTCCAGGCTCTGCCGGATGATGCGAAACGGCCCGCTTCCGCCACTTTTGCGGGCGATCGCCCGCTCTAATTCTTCCGGGGATGATTGTGCAGGAAGGGTGATCTCTATTTCACTTCCAACGGAGCTGGATTTTTTCATGGTATGTCCAGAAGGGCGGGCTCGTCAGGAGCGGGTGGCCAGCTGGCCACCCGCATACCCGTCGGTATCAGTTCACGCGATCAAAGTTGATGGAGCCGCGGCCGGCCAGCGTCTCCAGTTCCAGGGTGCCCCCACTGAGGGCGTAGTCCCGCGCCTCCGAGAGTAACTCAATAAGCCGCGGTGCCGGTGATCCCGGTAGCCACGACACCCGGTTAGAGGATTCCGGGGAGATCGCGACGGTGGTTCCGTCCGCGGTGAAGGTACCGTTTACGTCGTTGGACTCAAAATCCATCATCATGGTGCCGTCCTCACGGAATGTGATCGTATATTCCTGCCGTGGCAACGGGCTCAGAGACCCCACGGGCGTTTCCGCCTCCGTCCACAACCACGCGCCGATTATGGAGGGGTCTATGTCGGGCGCTGCCGGGGATTCCGGTTCAGGGGCGGTCTCGCTTACCGCAGGCGCATCCGGTTCCGAAACGGGCATGCCGTCGGCCCAGAGTGCGCCTCCGCCAATCGCCACCAGGATAACCGCGAGCGTCAACAGGTTCGCATTCAGCATTCTTCTTTTCATGTGCTGGAGTACTCCTTTTGCCGTACTATACCATGGGCCCGATTGAGGCGGGTAGTATCACGCCGGGTCGCAGCGTCTCGATGGAATACTTCCCGAGTTGAGAACGAAGTGATCACGGTATACTGCACAGGGAGGCCCAGTGGCGATTCGGTCCGGACATGCTCACCAGAAATTAGCCGTGTTCTTCATTCTCATTGTCTATACGGTGTGGGGCGTACAACCGCTGTACTGGCAACTCTTCGGACCGATACCGCTGTCCCATATACTCGCCCATCGAATTATCTGGTCGGCCCTTCTGCTGTTCCCTATCACCTTCATGACGAAACGGAGAATCCAGCTGAATAAGGTACCCGTTTCGTTTAGACTGATCGTAATAATTCTGCTGTGCGCCCTCGCAATCGGAGGGAACTGGCTCCTCAATATATATGCCGCCGCAACGAAGCAGGTTGTCGAAGCAAGTCTCGGGCATTACATCACCCCGATTGCGGTCGTACTCCTCGGTATATTCGTCCTGAAGGAGCCGTTTCGTCTCTACAAGATGATAGCACTGGCGCTGGTCGCCGTGGGCACGGGTATCATCACCGCGCACATCGGAAGACTTCCGATGATCGCACTCATGCTCGTGGTCACGTTTGTCACCTATGCGTTTTTGAAAAAAACGACTCCCCTCGGGCCCCTGATAGGCATTACTGCCGAAACACTGATCCTGCTTCCCTTCGCCGTTCTGTTTCTCGTATATCAGCGCAGCGTAGGGATTCCCTACTTCTTCACCGGTGATGTAAAGGACATCCTCCTGCTCATCTCAACCGGTGTTTTTACGTCGGTTCCTCTCCTGCTCTTCGCCATTGGGGTCCGTTGGATCGATTTCTCCAATCTCGGCTTTATACAGTATTACGCTCCATCGCTGAGTCTGCTGATCGGAATCTTCATCTTCCACGAACGGTTCACGCCGACCTATCTCCTGGGCTTCAGTTTGATCTGGACGGCGATTCTGATCGTTGTATTCACACCGAAAAAGCGATTTAACCAAACAGCGCCCGGTCAGCAGGCGTGAAGGTGTCCTTTGCAAAACTGGCCTGGTGCCAGTAAGGGTAGATGAGGGGGATCGCGCTCACGGTATTCAACCGTTGCAGCTCCTCGTCGCTGAGCTCGAGATCCGCTGCGGCCACGTTGTCCTTGATCTGCGCCTCTTTTCTCCCGCCGATGACGACCGAGGCGACACCCGGGCGCGATAGAATCCACGCAAGCGCCACCTGCGCTGCAGACACGTGGTGTTGTGCCGCGATATCGTTCAGCGCATCCACAATATTCCAGAGTCGTTCCTCGTCGCGAATGGGCGGTTCTGTCCAGCCTTCACTCAGCCGCGTGACACCGTCCGGTGTTTTGTTCCGGCTGTACTTCCCGGAAAGTAAACCGCCGGCCAACGGACTCCACGCGAGCACTCCCACCCCCTGGTCAACCGCTATGGGCAGCAGTTCGTATTCCGCTTCCCGCGCTTCCAGGGTGTAGTGGATCTGCTGCGTGACAAAGCGCTGCAGGTGATTCTGCGTACTGACGCCGAGGGCTTTCATGATGTGCCACCCGGAGAAATTGGAGCAGCCGATATAGCGGATCTTCCCCTGCTTCACCAGGCTATCCAGCGTTTCCAGCATCTCTTCAAGCGGTGTCTGGCCGTCCCATTCGTGCATGTAGTAAATATCGATGACATCTGTGCGGAGGCGTTTGAGGCTCTTCTCGCACTCGCCGATGAGGTGGTGGCGCGAGAAGCCTCCGTCATTGGGGCCGTCGCCTATCGGCAAGCGCGCTTTGGTGGAGATCAGCATGTTGCCGGGACGTTTTCCGTTCAGCGCCTCACCGATAATTTCTTCGGATTTACCCGCAGAATACATGTTCGCCGTATCGATAACGTTCACCCCGTGATCCACGCACAGATCAATAATGCTGCGGGCATCATCGACGCCGAGATCGCCGATCATGGCAAACGGCCCTTGTCCGCCAAACGTCATCGTTCCAAGAGTAATTGTCGAGACTTTCAGCCCGGATCGGCCCAGATATCGATATTCCATTGTTCCCGCCTTTCTGTGTTGGTTCTGATTATCAGTGTAAGCGGTTGAACGACCGATCTCAAGGGAGAGCGGGACACCCGTCGAATCGATCCCGTGCTTCTCGGCGATGCGCCAGACTTTTTACGTTGACTACCGATTCTTCATCGTAGTATTTGTCTATTCGCTCGTTTCGGCTGACGGGCGCTCGGTTTGTTGTGCGTACATCATTCTATACCCAGCACCATAGTGATACCGGTTTTGACGTCTTCCATTGTCTCCTGGGGTGCTTTACCGATGTTTTCTACCAGTCTCTTCTTGTCAATTGCTGAAAGCTGCGTCACCACAATGACGGAGTCTTTGGCCAGGCTGGACTCCGCTTTGGACAGGAACACATTTCCAGGGGCTTCTTCCAATATCAGGTTCGTCGTGAGCGGTGCGACGACTACGGTGTTGATTCTGCTCTGGGTATAGGTATCATCCTGTACGACGAGCACCGGCCGTCGGAACCCGGGTTTGCTGCCGAAGGGTATCCCGAAATCGGCCCACCACAGTTCACCACGTGTCATTTCCGGTGAGTTCCCGCATTGTTTCAACTGAGGTTTCGGTCGGTAATTCGGGTGCAGTCTGGTTTTCCATTCTTTCGTAGACTTCGTTCAACCTCTGGGTGATCTCTTCTCTCTTGTGTCTCTTTATGAACTCTGACACGGCTCGTGCAAACAGCTGACTTCGTGGAATCCCCATGGCCCGAGCGGTCTGCTCGGCATCCTCAAACAATGCATCAGGTAGTGAGATTGCGGTCTTCATACCTTCAGTATAACTCCGGTATAACAGCCGGACAATTTGGTTCTGGTTCGTCTTTTCGATCCCGGCACATACCGCGGAGCTAACGCGTCAGCTGCAGCGTAAGGCGCAGCAAGTCAAAGAGCTGTATTCCGTCCTCGAAGATCGGCTCAGGATAATTGTTGACGAAGAAATCATGGTCGATGCTTGTAACCCGAAAACCATGGCGCTGGTAGAACGCAAGTTGATAGCCGAACGTGCCGCGTGACTGTACGACGCATGCACCAACCACCACGGCACCACGTGAAGCAACGAAGCATTTTGATCCTGAAAGATAGGTGCGGATCTTGTCTTCCGAGGGATCGGCAAGCAGCAGTAACTCCATTGGAGCATCGATTACGGAAACTTCTTCGATCAGTAGCGACATGCTGATATGTTGCCCAACGTACGCATCACCTGCAACCCGCGTGACAAAAGCAACGGTCAGCTGGAACGATTTGATAAGAAGCCAACCAACTCAAATCAAGTATTGGACGGAAGCAAAGGAGGACACCAAGAACCCGGCGACTGAACTCAGGGGCATCGGTGCTCTGACGAAGGTAGAGCCAATACTAAGTGTGAACAGGCGCCCGAGGAATTGATGCCAACTCCTTCTCGATCTGTTCTTCTTGCTCGCGGAGGTCGAACTCATCCTGGATACCAAGC
>JAQIBO010000036.1 GCA_027859055.1 Spirochaeta sp. | reverse complement strand
CGCCACGGTGGGCCAGTCCTCCCGGCGGACACCACGGCGGAGCGCAACGGCAAGCGCGGCGGCGACACCGGCAAATGCAAGAACGAGCGCGGCAACCGGTATATCGAGAGCTGCACCGGACCGGCCGCTGAGCTGCGCGATCGCCTGCGGAGCGATTTCGGCAAACCGAACCCCGCCGATATACAGACCGGCAACGCCGGCGACAAACGGTATACCCACTACGCGCCCCAGCCCGCGAAATACCGCGACAGGGTTGGAAATGAGGCGAACGTGATCACCGGGCTGGATGGAAAACCCGTCAGGGACCCGCGCCGGAACCGTTCGATGCTCCCGAACGCAATGTCCGCCGTCGTCCTCGCACCGCCCGCACGATTCAGGGTACACCACGACATCGGCGCGTTGTTCGCTCCGGTCAACCCGGCGAACGATCGCAATTCCGCTCATCACCGCTTGCCTCGTCGTTTGTTGGAGTGGTTTGCCTGCTCGTCCGGTGGTGGCGGAGGACACGTCTCCCGGACCGGGTGAAATCCGGTGACATACCCCGCGGCGGGGTCGATATCTATCACAACACCCTGAAGCTCGAGGCGATCCCAGGTCTCCTCGGAACGGATAGGAATGCCGGTCAGGTATTTTTTGATTTCCGGTTCCGGCAGGAGGCCGTTCACGCTATCGGTACTCCCGGTCCGACCGGCGTCGCAGATCACGGCGGTTCCCGACGGCATCACCTGAGCATCCGCGGTCTGTACCCGTTGGCCGCTTCCCACCACGGCGGTGACCTTTCCGTCGAGATAGTGAAACATCGTGTATTTTTCTGCGGTGGTTGTGGCGTGAAAGTCGACGATCACGACACCGGCGTCTTTCGCAATCCGTTCCAGAACGTTGCCGAGGTAGGTAAAGGGATTGCCACCGTGGATGCGGTCGAAACCCGACTGGCCCAGGAGACTGATCACGGCGATCTTTACTTCCCCGGAGCCTGTCGCGGGGGCGCCTGGCGCGGAAGAGTCTGCCACGGGCGGAGGAGCCGGGTCCGCCGGCGGCGTCACCGTATAATGACGCCATCCGCGCCCGGGCATCTCCGGCGGCATATTGGCCGGGCGGAGCATGTAGTACGCCTTTTCAATGTGCTCGGCAATGTCTTTCTTGTAAAACGTCTGGTCCCCACCGGTGATCACATCAACTCCGAGCTTGCGTAGATAGATGCTGTGGTTTTTTCCGATACCGAATCCGCCGGTGGCGCCGTCGCCGTTTGCGATCACAAAATCGATCTGTTGCTCTTTGCGCAAACGGGACAATACCGATTTGACACAATACACACCCGGTTTCCCAACGATCTCGGCAATATAGAGTACGCGCATGAACTACCATGGTACCCGCCCCGACCGGGTTGCGTCCAGAAGGCGTGTTTCCGGTGCCGACGAAATGGTGTTATATTGGAAGCGGGTGCTGTACAGGCCCGGGTCGTCGATCGTACCGATGGCGACCGATATCTGCGTCGCCGGAACGGGACGCGAACAGATTCAGGAGGTGCACAATGCACAATCGGGACTACCTTGACCTTGGTCGGCTTCTTGACCAGATCTTCCAGGCAACGGAAGAGTTCACCACCACCTTTGGCGGCTTCGGCTTTGACCCCGGCAAAAACGCGGAACACCGAAACTACTATTCGGTCTATCCGTTCCCGCCGGCCAATATCTACATGCTCCCGGACAAAACGATGGTGTTCGAGTTTGCCCTCGCCGGATACCGGGATTCCGACGTTCAGCTTGAATTCCAGGGGGAGAACATGGTGCTGTCGGCGTGCGCGCCGGGACAGTCAGTGGACTCTGAAGAGGTGATCTTTTTCAACCGTCGCCTCAAGTTTTCCGATATTCCCGAGCAGAAGTACTTCGTACCGGAGGACAAATTCGACCGCGAAGCTGCCCGGGCGGTGTTCAAGAACGGCATTCTCAAGA
The DNA here is from genome assembly GCA_027859055.1 of Spirochaeta sp. Lineage (GTDB taxonomy): Bacteria > Spirochaetota > Spirochaetia > DSM-27196 > Alkalispirochaetaceae > Alkalispirochaeta. The sequence continues at coordinate 520 of JAQIBO010000036.1, read as the reverse complement.
TCACCGTTCCACCCCGTGAAGAGGTACGGAATCCGACCGGCGTGAAGATAGAAATCGTCAACGAAGACGACTGATCGGTCGGCGCGGGCAGATGGCAGACGGGCAGATAGCAGGCCGGCAGATGGTTGCCGGAACGGTACGGTTGACCGACGTTTCGAAACGGTTTGGCCGTCGACCTCCGATAACCGCTCTGGACAACGTGTCCCTGACTCTCCCGCCGGGCAGCGTCTGCGCACTGGTGGGGGAGAACGGCGCGGGAAAGTCAACGCTTCTGCGCGTCATCGCCGGTACGATAACCCCCGACAGCGGAACGGTCGAACGGCCGGACCGGGTCGGGGTGCTTCTGGGAAACAACTTTGGCCTCTATGACCGTCTGACCGCCGGGGAATACCTTCGCTACATTGGCGCCCTGCGGGGACTGTCCGGCGCGGAGCTGGCGGCCCGGATCGCTACCGTTGTGGAGCAACTGAACATCGGTCGATTTGTGAACCGCCGCTGCGGCGGATTTTCCGCCGGAATG
>JAQIBO010000120.1 GCA_027859055.1 Spirochaeta sp. | reverse complement strand
TGGCAGCGTCGTTGTTGTACAAAACGGTGACCTGATGCACGAGTTTGTACTTGAACACGGTCTGACAGAGCGTCTTGTGGTGGTCGACACACAGGAGGAGGCGTTGCGGCGCGTGGTGGCGGGAGACGCCGATTACGCTCTGGGGAGTCGGCTGACCGTTATGTACCTTATCGAGAACAACGGGTGGGACAACCTGGTTGTGGCGGGGAGACAGCTCGCAACGCACGAGTACGGATTTGCCGTCCATGAAGGAAACGGCCGCCTCCTGTCCTACTTCAACGAGGGGCTGGCGGTGCTTGAGGAGTCCGGCGAATATCGTGCCATTTACGACCGGTGGCTCGGTTCCTACGTGCCGACGCGCCTCGATCCGGTCCAGGTTATCCGGACGGTATCACTGGTGGTGGTCCCGATACTGCTCCTGCTTGCCGTGACGCTGCTGTGGATTCGTCTGCTTCGAAAAGAGGTATCCCGCCGGACCGCGGAGTTGCGCGAGGGAGAGGCGTTGTACCGTCTCCTGTCGGAAAATACGCTGGACGTCATTTGGCTCGTCTCGCGGGACCTGCGTATCCGGTACGTCAATCCGGCGATCGAATCGGTCACCGGATATACCCACGACGAATGGATCGGGACACGTGTTGCGGCGTGCTTTGACCGACCGGCGTACCGCACAATATCCCGCGCGGTGGCCGGCGCGGTTACCGCCCGCACAGCCACTGCGGAGTTCGAGGTGGAAGTGGACCTGACCACCCGTGCCGGTAAAACGGTGCCGGTCAGCATTACCGGAACGGTGCTTCGTGAATCAGACGGGGCGGTCAGCGGGTTCCAGGGTGTGGCGCGTGATATCAGCGAACGAAAACAGTACGAGGTGACGTTGGAGCAAAGCGCGCAACGGCAGGAGTGGCTCAATATGATCGCGTCGGTTTACCTTACGGGAAATGAAGCCGGTGGCTTGGTCCAGTACGTCGTAGACGATCTGGCGCGCCATTTTCCCGGGTATCGCGTTGATTACTGCGTGACCGACAATGCGGGCACCGTGCTCGTCGAGGCATCAGCGGCTTCGGTTTACGAAGGAGAACACCCGACGGGGACGCTCCATCTTGCAGACGCCCCGGCGCTGATGGAGACGATTCAATCCGCCGGCAGGCTCGCGATATCCGATGTAGGGAAAGACCCCGCCGTGACCCCGCTGAGAGAGGAAATGCGTGCACACGAGATAGCCGCGTTGTTGATGGTGCGCGTTCCAACCGACGACCAGCCGCCGCGCCTCCTCCGTTTCCGAACGGTGGAGCCCCATGAGTGGAGTAAACACGAGATAATGACGCTGGAAGAACACGCCAATTTGCTCGCTCTCATTCTCGCGAATGAACGCGCCCAGCGCATGACAAAAGAGGCCAACGCGTCACTGGCGCTCTCCCTTGAAGAAAAGAACACGCTTCTCAAGGAGGTTCATCACCGCGTCAAAAACAACCTCAACGTGATTGTGAGCCTGCTCCGACTCCAGGAGGACCAGATCGACAGCGTGGAAAGCGCCCGGGACGCGTTTGAACAGAGCCGCAACCGGATCTTCTCCATGGCCCTGGTGCACGAGGCGTTGTATCAGTCGGATAGTCTGTCGGAAATAGAGATGGACGGGTATATCCGTGATCTCCTGGACCAGCTCATTGATGTGAGCGGGCAGGGGCGGGAGATCTCCTACGCGCTACACCTGGAACCGATCCGCGTGGATATAACCCGGGCGATACCGTGCGGGATCATCCTGAACGAACTGTTGACCAACATCAGAAAACACGCCTTCACGGAGGCAATCAACGAGCCCACCATAACGATCGCGTTTCGGCGGGTTGCCGGTTCTCAGCTGGAGCTCTCCGTTGCGGATAACGGACCGGGACTTCCCGCCGGTTTCTCGGTTGCCGACGCTACCTCGCTTGGTCTGCACCTTATCCACCTGCTCGCGGCACAGATGGACGGCACCGTTGAGATTACCTCCAACGATGGGACCCGGGCGGTGGTGCGGTTACCGGAGAGCCCCACTGACGGCGCTCAGTCGGAACCTTCAGCAGGGGTGTAGTTCATCGCTTTCCCCGCGTTTACGATATCCTCGGCGGTAACGCCGAACTCGCGCTCGCCGTTGAGATACGCGGACAGGTTTTTCTTGCTCGGCAGGGCGCCGAATGTACACAACGTCTCGTCGATATAGACCAGCGGATACGCTTCGCGTCCAAACCAGCGTACAGCCACCCCCGCAATTTCATCCGGCTCCCATTCCGTCGTTTCCCGATTCACCATCTCCAGGTCATGTCCCGGTGGCATCCATGCGCGCACGGTGGGCTCCACGTCCTCGGCAAGTATATAGCTGCAACACGTTTCGATGTCGCCGTTGAGAATTACGGTCACGGTCATTGGTCTTCCTCCTGTGGGTGCGCCGTCGGCCGCTGTCGGCTCCTGTCAAGGACAGCGGATAAACCCCTGCGCCCACAGACAGCCGCCGCACGCCGGATGCCCGCTGTTTGTACAGTCATCCCGGTTTTCTTCAATACGCTCGCAACTGCGGCACGTGGTGCACGGCGAGAATGAAAATTCCTCCAGACGGCGGCGGAAGTCAACATATTCCGGAGAATTCCAGATTTCCGTCAGCGTTTGGTCGGTAACGGAACCAAAACTGTGCTCGTGACTGGTCCGGGCGTGTTCACCGACGTAGTAGGTGTGGGTATGCAGGAGCGCCAGACACGCGGAGACGGAACCGTCCCACCGAACGCTGACGCTTCCCTTATCGACAAACGGACAGCGGTTTCCCGCCGGCGAAAACCCCAGATCGACACTGCCCCGCGTGCGCGAGCCCGCACTGAGGACACCACGAATCGCCTCGGCCACCCGCGGATCGTTGAGATCGATGCGTGCCAGATCGATGTCGGCGCGGCGCGGATTCCAGCGTGCCATCTCGTTGTCGTAGAGGGTTTGCCCGTTCAGCTCCTGATTGTGGGGCAACACGTTGCTGACGGAAAAGTGCTCGGCTCCCAGGTCCAGTCCGATCCGCACAACCTCCGGAAGGTCGCCGATATTGCGATCCATCGCCACGAAAGCGACGCCCAGCTCCGGCTTTGTCCGGGAAAGCAACCGCTTGCGGTGGCGCAGGCGCTCCAGATTGCGAAGGACCAGCGGAAGTGACGCGCCGAGGCGCACATCGGAATAACTCTCCGGCCGCGCGCCGTCCAGGGACACCCAGATGCGGCGCAGCCCGGCGTCAATCAGTTCGTCAACGCGCTGTTCCGAAAGAAGCGTGCCGTTGGTGATCAGATCGACCTCCGCACCGATCTCCCGCATCGCTCGGATGTACTCCGTCGTCTTGGGATGGTGCATCGGCTCGCCAAACCCGCCAAAGAACACCGTCGGGGTGACCGGCATCTCCGCGATCTGCACGCGGAGACGCTCAAACGTCTCATCGTCCATAAACCCGGTCTGCAGGCTCCAGACGTTACGCATACAGGTGCGACAGTCGATATTGCACCCGTTGGTCAGTTCAACATACACCTGCGCAAGCGAACTGATCGGGCGCCGAAGCGACAACGTATTACCGTCGGGCGCGATGTCGATTCTTGCGGCGGCACCGGGAACCAGACCAAACCGGCGTGCCACCTCCGGCGGTACGACGATGCTGCCGTCTGACGCTACGGTCATGTGGGTGGCGTGCGAAGGCGAGGGTGCGGGTCGTGGCATGGCCTCAGTGCCAACATGGTTCATGCGGGGCTCCTGTATCAAGTATCTGGTAACGGTAGCAGAAATCCGGTCGTTGTCAAGGCGAGCGTACGCGGGCACAATACGAATATGGATACAGTACATCGCACCGGCATTAAGCATCGGATGGCCCATCCCCGCGACCTCCTGGTGGAGATGATGAACCGGGTATACCGCTACGGTATGACGACCACGTCCGGCGGCAACCTCAGTCTGATGGACGAAGAGGGGGCGATGTGGATCACCCCCGGCGGCGTCGACAAAGGCGCGCTCGGCCGGGAGGACATCGTCAAGGTGTTACCCGACGGAACGGCGGAGGGGCGCCACCAGCCCTCTTCGGAGTTGCCGTTTCATCGTGCGATATACGCCGCGCGGCCGGATGTCCGGGCGATCGTCCACGCACACCCGCCAACTCTGGTGAGTTTTTCCGCGGTTCGTAAAGCGGTGGAGACGCGCATGGTGCCCAATGCGTACCTCATCTGCGGTGACTGCCCGGTGGTGGAATACGCGTTGCCGGGCAGCGAGGAGCTGGGTTCCAGAATCGCCGAACAGTTCGTGCGCGGTTTCAATGTGGTCCTTCTGGAAAACCACGGAACGGTGACGGTCGGGGGCGACATCTTTGAGGCGTTCATGCGCTTTGAGACGCTGGACTTCTGCGCCCGTATGCAGGTCGGGGCGACGCGGCTCGGGACGGTGCGCCTGCTCTCCGACGAGGAGATCGCCCTGGTGCACCGCAAATCACCGGTGGATGAAACGTTTCCGCCGCGGGAGTGGTCCACCCGGGAGAAAGAGGTGCGCCGTGAGATGACGGAGCTTGTGCACCGCGCCTATGATCAGCAGTTGATGAACAGTACCGAAGGGACGATCTCCGCGCGCCTGGACGACACGTCCTTTCTGATCACGCCCTACGGTTATGACCGCAAACTGTTGGAGCCTGCCGACATGGTACTGGTGCGTAATGGACGCGCCGAGGAGGGACCGCCGCCGAGCCGGTCCGCCCGCCTGCACGAATGGATCTACGGTGCACATCCGGGCGTTCATGCGGTGATTGTGGCGCATCCCCCGGCGATGATGGCGTTTGCCGTGTCCCACGTTCCCTTTGATTCCCGCGTGATTCCCGAGAGCTATATCCTCCTGCGCGATATTCGCCAGTTGGACTACGGCGTCTCCTATACCGACTACGACGCGGTGGTAAATGCGATCTCCCCGGCGACGCCAAACGTCCTGATTCGCAACGAGGCGCTCTTCGTAACCGGTGATTCCCTCTTGCTGGCGTTTGACCGCCTTGAGGTTGCCGAGTATACCGCCGAGTCGGTACTCACCGCCCGCACGTTGGGACCGGTTGTCGCGATCGGTGAAGAAGAGATCCGGGATCGTGAGAAAGCGTTCCGCCTGCCACCGGGCTGATGAGGCTGCCGCCTGAACGGAACTGCCCGAACGGCCACCGCACGTTCTGTAAATATTAGTTGACGAC
>JAQIBO010000517.1 GCA_027859055.1 Spirochaeta sp. | reverse complement strand
TCCTATCCGTGTATCACGCGCTTGAATCGGGCGGACACTGCGGCGGAATTTGCCGCCCGATTCAAGCGCGTGATACACGGATAGGAACGGCCCGAGGACTACGAAGCGCTCGTGCCGCCATACCCGGAATCCACGTCGATACAGTTGGTACAGGCGTTTCGTTCTGAAAACTCGGACAGATTGGTAAAGGTGGTCTCGCTGATATTTGCCACCGCCTCCCGCGTGAAAAACGCCTGGTGAGCGGTTATGAGCACGTTTGGAAAGGTAAGAAACCGGACAAACGTATCGTCCTGAATCACCTGGTCCGAGAGGTCCTCAAAGAACAGATCCGCCTCCTCCTCGTACACGTCCAGGGCGAGAGAGCCGATCTTGCCGCGCTTGAGCCCGTCGATCACGGCGGTACTGTCGATAAGCGGTCCCCGGCTGGTATTTACCAGCATCACCCCGTCCTTCATCAGGCCGATTGAGTTCTCGTTAATCAGGTAATGCGTCTCGTGGTTCAGCGGGCAATGCAGAGAGACGATATCACTGCGACTGTAGAGCTCTTCCAGGGACACATAATTGACGTCCTTCTCCCGCAGGTCATCGCGGGGGTACTTATCATAGGCAAGCAGGGTTACCCCAAACCCGTTCATGATATCCGCGAAAATCCCCCCGATTTTACCGGTGCCGATAATTCCGATCGTCTTGCCGTGGATATCAAAACCCAACAGACCATCCAGGGCAAAATTGTTGTCGCGGACACGGTTGTACGCACGGTACAAACGACGATTGAGACCAAGGATCAACGCCACAGCGTGTTCCGCCACCGCGTATGGTGAATACGCCGGCACCCGGGCGACGGTAATGCCGAATTCCGCGGCGGCGTGAAGGTCAACGTTGTTGAACCCGGCACTTCGCAACGCAACCAAACGCACACCGTGGCCTGCAAGCGCCTCCATGACGGCACGGTCTGCGATATCGTTCACAAAGATACACACCGCGTCGGCGCCTTCGGCGAGGGCAACAGTTGTCTCATTCAACCGCGTCTCAAGATAGCGAAGGGTAAAACCGTGTTGCTCGTTGGTACGATCAAACGCCACGCGGACCCATTCTTTTGTACTGTAAATTACTACGTTCACATGTCCGAAGCTCGACCTATATTCCGCGCTCGTCAAGCGGCGTGCGAAAATCAACTGTCGGTGAAAGTATGAATGAAACGATAACCGATTACGCACGGAGCCGATTCGGGCTCTCCTATCTGTACCCGTACCAGCGTCTGGTGATCACCAATATCCTTGCGGCTGTGGGCGCGGACGGAAGGGGCGCGGACGGAAGCGGCGCCGCGGGACACGCGGACAGCGACGCCGGAGCCTGGGGCCGACAAATCGTTATCCTGCCGACCGGCGCGGGTAAGAGCCTCTGTTTTCAGCTTCCCGCGGCGATTCTCGGCGGGGCAACCCTCGTTATCTACCCGCTCTTGAGTCTGATGAACGACCAGGAGCGCCGGATCACCGAAGCGGGCTTCACCGTGGTCCAGCTCAAAGGCGGCCAGGACCGGCGCGAACGCGACCGCGTTGCCGCTGCAATCATCACCGGGACGTGTGATTTCGTTCTGACCAATCCGGAAACACTGCAGGGAGCGCGGGCGCAAAAGCTGTTACGGAACGTTCGCATCGACCACGTCGTGATCGACGAGGCGCACTGCATCAGCGAATGGGGCGACACGTTTCGGGAATCATACCTGACCCTGGGTGATTCCCTGCGGCCCCTCAATGCACCGGTTATTACCGCATTTACCGCAACCGCCTCAGACCACGTCATCCGGCGAATCCGGGAGGTGGTGTTTCCCGACACCGGTGCGCATCTTGTACGGGGAAACCCGGACCGGGAAAACATCACCTATTCGGTTGTCCCGTGCCTCGACACACGCCACGCGGTTGTACAGTTGGCGCGCAGCAGCTGCGGAGCGCCGCCCGGCGGCGCTTCTGCGGAGAATCTCCCGGGGCATCCCGCCGCGGTCAAAGAGCGGGACGGTACTGTACTTCCGGTCTGGCGTCGGGGGGACCACCTTGCGCTCCCGGCGATCGTATTCTGCCGCACCCGGGCGGAAACGGAGACGGTCGCAGCTGAGGTGGCACAGGTTCTCGGCACAGACC
>JAQIBO010000170.1 GCA_027859055.1 Spirochaeta sp. | reverse complement strand
CGCACTGAAACAGGCATCGCGGGATCTCCTGTTGTCGGTACAGAAAGACCTGACCGCACTCTTTGAACGGATTCAGAAAGATGCGGTGGGTGAGAGCATGACCGCCGACAGGATGGGTGAAATCATCACCTCCCTGGTTGATACCTGGATAAAGAAAGATTTGGAACAGCTCGACGTACTCGTCTCCGAGAAAGACCGGGACGCGCTGGAAAGCGCACTGAAAAAACGGTTGGCCGATACGTTACGCAATGGGTACGAAGTTCGCCCGGTTCGCGGGATTACGGCGGGATTTCGCGTCGGCGGCGGCGACTCTGCGGCCTACTACGACTTAACCGACGAGACGATCGCGGGTCTCCTGGCAGCGTACCTCAATCCCCGTCTCGCAGAGCTGATGCAGACCGCCGGAAAGGAATAGGAGGCGTCTCGTGCGTCAGTACTATTACACCGTCGCGTCCCTGCCGGCGATCCGATTCGAGGAGTCACCGTTCCTTTCGCAGGATGAGTTTCTTGACTACTGTGAGATCGAAGCCGATCCGCGGGATATGCAGTACATCCGTGAAGCGCGGATCTGGGGAGCGGAGGACGAACCCGTTGGCGAAGACGGAGTCCGCGCCGAATGGGATGACCGACTCCGTGAAATACAACGCCATGCTGCGCTTGTTCGCGCACAGAGTCTCGGACGCGATGCCGACCGGCTTCCCCGCGCGGAGATGCAAGATGCAACGCTGCCCGAGCGATTGCGCCAGATACTGAACGAAGAAAACCCCTTAAAAACGGAGAACGCCCTCCTGAGACTGCTTTGGCAGCACGCCGAGTCGTTGGAGGCGGGGCACCATTTTGATCGTGAAAAACTATTTGTGTATCATCTCAAATTGCAGATCGCCGCGCGGCGGACCCGGCTCAACGATGCCGAGCAAGGCGCGGAAGAGTTCGATCAGCAATACGAAGTGGTTGCACAATCGCTGATGGAGATTGCCACATGACGAACGGTACAGTGGTTGCCATCAACGGGAACATGGTAAGTGTTGCCGTCGATGGTGACGTTTCGATGAACGAAGTCGGTTACATCAAGGTTGACGACAAGCAGCTGAAGTCGGAAGTAATCCGGGTCGGCAACAAGCAGGTTGAACTGCAGGTTTTTGAAGATACAAAAGGCGTCACTATCGGTGATACCTGTGAATTTTCCGGCGAGATGCTGGCGGTTGAGCTGGGCCCGGGGCTTCTGTCCACCGTGTGCGACGGTTTGCAGAACCCGTTGCCGGAACTCGCGGAAAAATCCGGATTTTTCCTTGAACGGGGCTTGTATCTCAAGGCGCTCAGCCGTACCACCTCCTGGCATTTCACGCCGACAGTCAAAACGGGCGATACCGTAGAGCGTGCGGACCAGCTTGGCACGGTTCCTGAGGGTATTTTTGATCACCGAATCATGGTCCCCTTCAATCTGTTTGAACGTTACACCGTGGTTTCCGTCGCGGATGAGGGAGACTACACGATCGATCAGACGATCGCCGAACTGGAAGGCGAAGACGGAACGCGCCACACCATAACGATGGTCTTTGAGTGGCCGGTCAAACGGGCGATCGACGCGTTCGCCGAGCGATTGCGTCCGGTTGAACCGATGGTTACCAAGGTGCGGTTGATCGACACATTCCTGCCCGTTGCCCGGGGTGGTACGTATTGCATACCCGGCCCGTTCGGTGCCGGAAAAACGGTCTTACAGCAGATTACCAGCCGCAACGCCGAGGTCGATATCGTGATCATCGCCGCCTGCGGAGAGCGGGCTGGTGAAGTTGTGGAAACACTCCGGGAGTTTCCGGAGTTGACCGACCCCCGAACCGGCCGTTCCCTCATGGAACGGACCGTCATCATCTGTAACACCAGTTCGATGCCCGTCGCCGCCCGGGAGGCGTCGGTATATACCGCTGTGACAATCGCCGAATACTACCGTCAGATGGGACTGAACGTACTCATGCTGGCGGACTCCACCAGCCGCTGGGCGCAGGCCATGCGCGAGATGAGCGGCCGTCTTGAGGAAATCCCCGGCGAAGAGGCGTTCCCGGCCTACCTCGAGTCGGTTATCGCCGCCTTTTACGAGCGCGCCGGCCTTGTTCGCCTCAACTCCGGTGAAACCGGGTCGGTCACGATCGGTGGAACTGTCAGCCCCGCCGGCGGTAACTTCGAAGAACCGGTTACCCAGGCCACGCTGAAAGTCGTTGGTGCATTTCATGGCTTATCCCGAGCGCGATCGGACGCGCGTAAATATCCGGCGATCGACCCGATGGACAGCTGGAGCAAGTATCCCGGACTCGTCGATTACGCGTTGACCGAATACGCGCGCAGCATTCTCTTTCTCGGTGATGAGGTCGGACAGATGATGAAAGTCGTCGGCGAGGAGGGCACCGCCCTTGAGGATTACATCCTCTACCTTAAAAGCGACTTCCTGGACGCCGTGTATCTCCAACAGAACGCATTTGATCCGGTTGACGCCGCCATCGGTGTTGAACGCCAGCGCCATGTCTTTGATCTTCTCTTTCACATCGTCGGTTCCAAAATGAAACTGGACAGCAAAGAGGGTGCCCGTAAATTCTTTTACAAACTCCGCCAGAAGTTTATCGACTACAACAGTGCCGAATGGGAATCGGACGAGTTCACCGCGTTGGAACACGAGATCCGGGAGATGTTTGATTCCGTCTCGGAAGGACTGCAAACCCGCGCGGAAGAAGCGTACAGCAAGCGAGGAAACCATGCGTAAGGTATACAGTCGAATCGAATCGATCGTCGGAAACGTCATCACCGTAAGAGCCGAGGGCGTCCGCTACGGCGAACTGGCAGTTGTCTCGACCCGTTACGGCGAATCCCTCGCCGAGGTGATCCGCATGCGTGGTGATGCGGTGAGCCTGCAGGTGTTTGCCGGCGGGCGCGGTATTTCCACCGGAGACGAGGTGCGCTTCCTGGGCCACCCGATGCAGGTTTCATTTTCGGAGGATCTGCTGGGTCGTATCTTCGACGGTTCAGGCCAGCCGCGGGACAACGGTCCGCAACTGACGGACAACCTCATAGAGATCGGGGGACCGTCGGTCAACCCGTCCAAGCGCATCATTCCCCGCAATATGATTCGGACGGGGATCCCGATGATCGACCTGTTCAACACGCTGGTGGAAAGTCAGAAACTGCCGATCTTCAGCGTCAGCGGCGAGCCGTACAATCCGCTCCTCGCGCGTATCGCGATGCAGGCGGAAGTTGACATCATTATTCTTGGAGGTATCGGACTCAAACACGATGACTACCTGTACTTCAAGGACACCCTGGAGAACGGCGGCGCCCTCAGCAGGACGATCATGTTTGTTCATACCGCCAGTGACCCCGTCGTCGAGGCGCTCCTCGTTCCCGACATCAGCCTGGCTGTTGCGGAGAAGTTTGCCCTTGACGGAAAGCGCGTTCTGGTGCTGCTGACCGATATGACCAACTTTGCCGACGCGATGAAAGAGATCGCGATCACCCAGGAACAGGTGCCTTCCAACCGTGGGTATCCCGGTGACCTGTACAGTCAGTTGGCATCGCGGTATGAAAAGGCGGTCGACTTTGAGGGTGCCGGCTCCATTACCACCCTCGGCGTCACGACGATGCCCGGTGATGACGTCACCCATCCGGTTCCCGATAACACCGGCTATATTACCGAAGGTCAGTACTATCTCCGCAACGGACGTATCGAACCGTTTGGCTCCCTGTCGCGGCTGAAACAGCAGGTTAACGACAAGACCCGCGACGATCACCGGGCAGTCATGGACGGAATGATCAAGCTGTACGCAAATTACAAGGAAAGCCAGGAAAAGAAGTCGATGGGTTTCCGGATGAGCGACTGGGACGATAAGCTCCTGAAGTACGGTGAGTTGTTTGAACGGCTCATGATGGACCTTTCGGTCAATATTCCCCTTGAAGAGGCGCTGGACCGGGGCTGGCGCATCATGGCCGACTGTTTTGAACCGCAGGAGACCGGCCTGAAGACGGAACTGATTAAAGAGTTCTGGCCGGAGAGTGTCGGTGAGGAGGCTTCGGCCTGATGGTCAAGCTGACCAAGAACGAACTCAAGAAGCAAAAGGATGCTCTGAAGCGATTTGAACGCTACCTGCCTACGCTGCAGCTGAAGAAACAACAGCTTCAGATGGTGATCCGGCAGGTTGAGCAGGAACACGACGCGCTCTTGCGGAAAAAAGAAGAGATGCGTCGCGATCTGAAAGAGTGGATCGGCGTATTCAACGACGGACTAGATCTCACACCGTATGCCGAGGTTGAGAGAATCGAAACCTCCACCGGAAACATCGCCGGAATTGACATACCCGTGTTTGAGGATCTGCAATTTGTCGATCGCCCGTGGGACCTGATTGCGCTCCCACCGTGGGTCGATGGAGGTGTTCGTGCGTTGCGCTCGATGCTTGAGTTTGACGGCAAGCTGAGGGTTCTTGCGGAGCAGTTACGCCTCCTCGGAGACGAACTGCGGACCACCACGCAGCGGGTGAATCTCTTCGAAAAGGTGAAGATTCCCGAATCGAAAGAGAACATCCGGATGATACGGATCTATCTTGGCGACCAGCAAACCGCGGCGGTTGTTCGCGGC
>JAQIBO010000430.1 GCA_027859055.1 Spirochaeta sp. | reverse complement strand
AGCGGGGCGAGGCACTGACAGTGCGTGTTCGACTCGTGCGCGGTACCGTTCAGCTTGAACTTCTCCATCGCTCGGGGGCCCGAGGACACAACCGTTCTGCCGACAGTACCCTGTTCTCCCGTTTTCTCTCCGCAAACCGGCTTGCCGACGATGGTGCGACGCGAGAGGTGTTTCGCGGGTTTCTGGCCTCTTTTCGGGTGCTGTCGCCGGAATTATTCCGTCGTTCCGTGGCGCAGCTCCGGGTCAGGCCACAGCGAACCCGGGGTACCGCTCGTGCTGTTGTTGAACTGACCGACAGGGAAATCTCGGTGGAGCATCTCGACCCCAAACACGCTGCGGCTCTCCTGGCATGGTTCACCGGTGGTTCCGATGGGAGGAGCGGGGCGGATCAGCGGGGTGGGAGTGATGGGCCCCGAAACAAACCGAACCCGGATATTGCCGCCTTGAAGACGTTTCTTCACCGCGTTACTACGACCGCGGAGCATCCGTTACAGCTGTACAACGCATTACTTCCGATCACCACCGACCGCCACTGGGTTGTGTTTCCGATTCGCGCTACCGCCGGGGCACAGTCACTTTTTTCGGTTCTCAAAGTCTGTTGGGACGTACGAAAATCGCGTCCCCTGGAGGCGGTGCTTTCGATTGATCGTGGCAACGGGCGGTGGTGGTTCCGCTGGGAGATCGATCGTGTTACCCGACTGGTGGGGGCAGGCGCCGAGGGAACGACCACGGCACCGCCGGATACCCTACTTGCGATACTCGGCGGAACGCGGCATACTGAAACCGAGGTCAACAGCGACGGCTTTTCGTTGGAGACACCACGCGTGGAGAACGGGAGCATTGACCACTATGGATAGGTTTTTTGCGTCGGCGCTACGATACGATGACTCTATGCCCGCACCTATCGTCGCAGCTCAGGGACGGGGTCAACTGGCGCGCCGAATGGTTGATCTTGCCCGGAAATGCGGTGTTCCTGTGGAACATGCGCCGGAATTGGCGGACCGATTGATCGTTTTGGAACCGGGCAGCGTTATCCCGGAAGATATTTACCATCCGGTGGCACAGATTTTTGCCTTTCTGATGGGAATCAACGACGAAGTGGAGCGGACGAACGATAAAGATGAAGACGATCGCAGTCAGTGACCTGGAACCGGGACAACGATTTTCTCAGCCCGTCTATATCGATGACGAGAGCCTCTTTGTTCCGGAGGGACTTCCCGTAAAAGAGCGCGATATCCAGCGTCTCCGCAAGTGGAACATAGAACAAGTGTACTGCGAGGGTGAACCGATCTCCGACGATCCCCAGGCAGCGTTCAACGCGTTTTTTTTGCAGGCGTTCAATACTCCCACACAAAAAGAGATCATTTCGTCGTATGGGTCTCTCCGTGAGGAACTGCTGAATCTGTTTGGACGGATACGCGGTCATGAAGAAATTGAACAGGACGTGATCAACTCCCTTGTTGACCGGCTGATAAAGTTGCTGGAAGGCCATTCGAACGAGTTGATTCAGTACATTCTGTACGGTATGCAGGGCGATACGGGGGAAGTGGAAAACGCGCTGAACTCGGCCATTCTTTCCACACTGGTAGGAAAAAAACTGCAGCTTTCGCGGCACCGGATTCTGATATTGTGCACCGCCGCGATTATGCACGATGTGGGAATGTTGCGAATCAGCCCGGAGATCATCAACAAGCACGGTAAACTCGCGCCGGAGGAAAAACGACAGATCCAGACGCATCCGGTGCACTCCTACCGTATTCTGACGAAGGAGCTGGGATACAGCGAGGATATCGGCATTGCGGCGTTGCAGCACCAGGAGCGGTGGGACGGCCAGGGGTATCCACGGCGAATCGCTCGCGATCAGATTCGGCTCGAGGCGCGAATCATTGCGGTCGCGGATTCGTTTATCGCGATGGTCTCCAACAAACCGTACCGGACATCCATGATCGGGTACACGGCGATGCGGAACCTTCTCAGCGATAACGGTACTCGTTTCGACCCGGAGGTCCTGAAGGCGTTTATTCAGGTGCTCGGGATTTACCCGATCGGCAGCATCGTTCTTCTGAGCGATTCCAGCGTGTGCCGGGTGGTGGAAAACCGAAGTGAGGCGCCGTTGAAACCGCGGGTCAAGACGATTATCGACAGTGAAGGACGCGAGTTTATTGACGATAACGGTCCGGAAATTGACCTTGCCCGGGATAAACAGGTATTTATCGCCAAAGCCGTTGACGCCAATTCGTTAGCCGCTCAACACCAGTCCGCATAGACGCTCCCCATGGCCTCCAGCTACGAACGGGGTATGGACGGGGAAAACGCAGCGGCGCATTTTCTTTCCGCAAACGGATACAATATTCTCGCTCGAAACTTCAGGAGTCCCCGTGGTGAGGTCGATATTATATGTGAGGCCGCGGGGACTATCGTGTTTGTGGAAGTGAAACGGTGGTCAGTATTCGGGATGGAAAACCTCGAGTACGCGATCAGCAGACGAAAGCAGATGCGGATCGCCGGTGCGGCACAACGATACCTCGCGGAGGCGCAGCGCTCCGCAGATCGTGATGTGCGGTTCGACGTCGTGTTTGTTCAGGACGGGCGGATCGAGCATCTCAAAGGAGCGTTTGATTCGCCATGGCCAGGGTAGCGCGACCGGTTGACCCGCGGAAAATCCGACATCTCAAAGAACAGATACAGGACCCGTACTATCTTCAGGATGCCGTTGATTCCCTCGCCGGACGGATCACCGATCGGCTGCTCGGTTTTGAGGAGGGCTCGCCGTTTGATGCCTCTCAGCGGTTGGCGAGCACCTCGAGAAACGACATCGCCGTACTCCTCACCGAACGCGAATAGCGCCCTTCATGAATCAGTACCAGCGCTTGAATAAGCTGTGGGTTTTCCGGGTCCCAGACCCGTTCTGATAGCGTCTGTGCGGCAGTGAGAAGCCGGATAACCTCACTTTCCGGTGATGAGCGACGTACCGCACGGTAGAGCGCCTCTGAAACGGCCGCATAGTCCTCTTCCGGCGTCATACCGGGACGGGAGGCCATAAGTTGGGCGGCACCGGCTCTGATAGCCCCGTCGCCGTCCTGGGAGAGCGTTTCCCGCAACTGCCCGCGGGCGGTTGCGCCACCCAGAAACGCCAGCGTCTCAAGTGCAGCAAGACGGGTAGTGACGTCTACCCGGTAGTCCCGCGGAAACTCGAGGATCCGGTAGTTTTCATCGAGAAGGTCGATGATCAGCGGCACCGTCACGGTGCGGACTTCCTGATGGTAGGCGGGATCGGTTTCATGGCGGATCGTTCGGAGCGCCTCCCGCTGCATTTCAGGAATTCTGGTCTGGAGACGGGCTTTCGTTTCAACGCCACGGCGCACGATCTCCGGCGGGATCGAGTCAACGGGAACCCAGTCAACATCGGGGCGCGGTTCTTCAGCGGACGGGTAACCTCCCGCGAGAACAAAGAGAAAAAGTAATACAAGGACACGGACTGTACCGGTCGGGACACATCTCGCCACAGCTACAGCTTGGACACGTGTCGGCGGAGATGTCAACTCGCCGGACCACGGGCCGCACCGCTTCCTTGCCAACGAATCCAACTCCCGGTACTATTGCCGCATGCCAAACGCGTTGATGCCGGGATCCTTCGACCCACCGACCAACGGACATCTTAATCTGATTGAACGTGCTGCCCGTATTTTCGATCGTATTGAAGTTGTGATCGCCCAGAACAGTCAGAAAAGCTACACTTTCGACGCCGACGAACGCCAGTATATGATGGAACAGTTGACTGACCGCTGGCCGCATGTTCGTGTTCACGTGTGGGACCGTATGATCGTGGAATTTGCCCGGAAGGTCGGGGCTCCGGTCATGATTCGCGGTGTCCGCGCGTTATCCGATTTTTCCTATGAGTTCGAGCTTTCTATGCTGAACAAAGGTCTCGATCCTGAGATTGAGACGATTTTCATGCCCACAGATGCGCAGTATTTCGTGTTGCGCTCCTCGTCTATCAAACAACTCGTGCGCCTTGGTGGAGACGTCAGTACGATGGTACCACCTTTGGTAGAGGAAAAACTGAAGGAAAAACTTGCACGGTAAGAGGTCGGTCGTTCTGGTCCGCGTAATGGGTGACCGTTTTTTCGGTCGGTGGCCGAACTTGACACAGAGCGGTATCCAGCGATAATATCGCGGGACTTGAAATTGTGAATGAGAGGGTAATTTGTCATGGCAGTACCGAAGAGCAAACATTCGAAATCGCGCACGCGGCGACGTCGTAAGATAAACGCGAAACTTGGAATACCGACACTTGTGCGTTCGCCGGAATCGGGGGAGCTGGTCAGGCGTCATCGGGTTGATATGGCGTCGGGTTTCTATCGCGGTAAGCAAGTTATTGATACTGAAAACTTAGGCTGAGTACAGGAGGTTACCGATTATGGATGAACTGTTTGAGAAGATGAAAAAACTGATCGCGGAAAAGCTTGAGATTGACGAAGAGAAAGTTACTCTTGAGTCTTCATTTCGGCAGGATCTTGGTGCCGACAGTCTCGACACGTATTAACTCGTATACGCTATCGAAGAGGAGATGGGTGTTGCTATCCCCGACGAGAAGGCCAACGAGTTCGAAACGGTGGGTGACGCACTCGATTTTCTGAAAAGCCAGCAGAAATAACCGGTAGCTGGATCGGCCCGAGGACGTGCTCCCGGGCCATTTTTTTCTATGTCGTTCCTGCGTACCCCCCACCCCGGAGCGACTGTCGATGCCGAGCGAAAAAAGGAGCTGCAGCTCTTTGAGAGTCATGCAGGGCTTCGCTTCCGGAGACTCGAGCTTCTCAACCACGCGTTTTCCCACCGTTCTCATGCAAATGAATCAGGCGGTGCGGTCGAAAACAACGAGCGGCTGGAGTTTCTTGGAGATTCTGTTCTCGGGTTGGTTGTCGCGGAATATCTCTATGTAACGTTGCCGGACCGGCCGGAAGGTGAACTCGCGCGGATCAAGAGTTTTGTTGTGAGCGAGGATAGCCTTGCGGTGATCGCCCGTTCTATTCGGGTTGATAACTTCATACTTATCGGAAAAGGTGAAGAACATTCCGGCGGGCGCCGAAAAAAAGCGATACTCGCGGATGCTCTTGAGG
>JAQIBO010000417.1 GCA_027859055.1 Spirochaeta sp. | reverse complement strand
GGCGGGGCGGCTTCATCGGCTTCATCAGCTTCATCGGCGTCATCAGCAGGAGGAGCGGCGTCAGGTTCAGCGTCAGGTTCAGCGGTGGGCTGCGGCTCGTCTGCCGCGGGCGCGGTATCCGGCTCAGCCTCTTCCCGTTCGTCGATCTCTTCGTCTATTTCCGCCCGCCGTTCGTCGATCTCCTGCTGTTCCGCCTCAATCTCCTCCCGTTCTTCGGCAATCACCTCCGTACGTTCCTCGATCACGCGTTCGATAAACTCGATAATCGCCTTGCGGTCCTCAATACCCAGGTCCGCCCGGGTGCGCAGTTCCGCGATCACCGCCCGATCGACGAGCTGCCCCGGATCGACCGCGTCAAGGTCCCCCGCCCGGCGCTCCGGCCGAATCGGAATGACCAGCTGCGTCTGCCCCGCCCATTGGCGATACGAAGTGGCCAGACCCACGCGGTCACTATCAAGTGCGTCTATCACCGCCGCGCGATACCGCGCCGAAAAAAAGGAAAGATCGCCCCGATGAACGGCGTTGTAGATCGTGATAAAGCGCGATAGCAGGTCGGCGTCCGCCGCCTGATAGCCCCACCCGTCTTCAAGGTAGCCGGCGACGATCCGGCGCAGATTGACGATGTGATCAACCTGGGCATCCCCGGTCAGCTCCAGAAGGTCCGCCGCGCGCAGTGGACTGGTCTCGTCACCGATAATGCGGCGCAGAATATACCGGCCGGCGTAGTCGGCACCGGTTTCGGCGGTAACTGTTCGCCCGAGGGAACGACCGATACCGCGAATCGCCTCGCGGGAATCGATCTGTTCAACCGGGCCCTCGTAATTCTGAAACTCGATATCGGCATCGAGAGCATCCCGGAGCTCGTCCCGATCGATCTCGAGTCCCGGGAGCGCCCCCGCTCCAATCACGCCAACTGTCAGAAGGAGTACCATGCGACGAATCATCATAACGAGGTAAAGTATAGACCATATCCGGGGGCCTGCACAGAACAGGTGTTTACACGTATACTCCCGGTATGTTTGGCTTTCTGATCAAGAAGTCGTTTTTCGACCTGTGGGACAATTTTCTGCCGGCGATACTGATTAATCTCGGATTTATCGTAATTATTGCGATCCCCCTGGTACTCCCCTCGGTTGCCGTGGCCGCCGGTCCGGTGGTGAGCATGGTTGTCCTTGCCGCCGGGATACTGGTGACGTTCGCGTATCTCGGCGGGGTGTATGCGATCGCAGGAGACGAGACCGACTACGTCGCCCCGGGTTGGAAAACGTTTTTCGACGGCGTCCGGTCGTACCTCCCGGTAACCCTGGTGTTTGGCGGCATCGTCATCGTTCACGCTGTCTTACTGTCGATTGCGATTCCGGTGTACTCCGCGTTGGGAAACATGTTCGGTCTGCTGGCGCTGGCGTTTCTCTTCTGGATGTCGGTTATCTGGCTGTTAAGTGCCCAGTACATCCTTCCGGTGCGCGGCCGCCTGGACAAGAACATCGGAAAAGTCCTGAAAAAGAGCTTCCTTCTCAGTTTTGACAACGCCCTGTTCACGATCGGGGTCGCTCTCGGCGGGATTTTCATTATCGCCGTCTCGCTATTCACCGCATTTCTGTTTCCCGGAATCGCCGGGCTGGCAATCTGGTATCACACTGCGGTTAAACTGCGGGTGTACAAGTACGACTATCTGGAAGCGCACCCGGAGGAACGGAAAAACCCCTTGCCCTGGGACGCGCTGTTGTACGATGACCGCGACCGCGTAGGAACACGGACGTTACGGGGCATGATCTTTCCCTGGAAAGATTAGGAAGCACCCGGCAAGGCCCCATGCACGGACGCGACCGGCGGGGTGGGTCCGGCCGCCGCCTCACCGGACCGGAGGCTCAAGCGGAACAGGTGATACAAACGGCGGCGCCCCCTCCGGCCCAGTCAGATCCGGCGCGGGACCGCCGCTAAGGTGGTGCGCAATAAACCCGGCGGCGATCTCCCGTTGAAACCGGGCAAACGCGACCGGATCCACCGTCCCAAGCAACCCGATCCATCGCACCGCCGGACGGTACATGTACAACGTGGAAAACTGCTCGTGCGTCGTGCCGTCAACCTGGAACAGAATCGGGTCGGTCGCTTGCGCGGCATCACTCGCCCCGGATCTGCCTGTCAGCGCGGTGACGAACGGAAGCAGATATGCGTCGTTAATGCCTCCTTCCCACGCGGCACTGCGTAAAAAGAGCATCGGCACCCGTTGGCCTACCCGACGAACCACCGCGTCGTCCAGTAACCCGGTTGGTTCCAGCGGTTCCAGCCACGCGTCAAGCCCAAGCACCGCATCCACCCGGGGATCGGTCATCGCCAGGTGCACCATTCCTCCGCCACCGGTGGAATGCCCTATTGCGGCGACCCGTTCGGTGTCTATCCGGCCCTCCAACGCGCGTAGCGCCGCACTCGCCGTCCCATCGGCGTTCATCTCTTCAGCGTTACCCGCCTGTACCCGTTCAAGATGGTCCAGCAAAAATGCACCGTCCGCGGAAAACGTCTGTACCAGATTTGTCGCAGCGGAGGGAAACGCGGCGGTACCACGCTCCGGCAGCACCGTGTCGTTTGCGCTGACAAGCTGACCATTGGAAAACACGACCGCCGCGGCTCCGTAGGTGTGCTCCGGCGCAAGGACCAGAAACCCCCGACTCGCCAACTCCTCGGCAACGTCAGCGTGGAGGGCGCGGTACCCCTCCCACCCATGAGAGATCAGGACAACCGGCATACCCGTGGCTGATCGCCCGTTTGGGGGCACCCCGGAGAAACTGTTAGACCGCATCAGCACCGTATGGTCCCAGATAAACGCGGGAAATCCGTGGTGCCGCACAATTGCCCTGATCTGCGGCCGCCCGTCGGCCATCCACGGCACCGGCTCAGCGTAATTCGGGGAACCTCCTGAACCCGCAGTATTCCCGGGATCAACGGCGCGCCCCGCTGGATACCACATCTGCACCCGCAGCTTTCGCGACGGCGGCGGGTCCGTCTGCGCGTAGCGCTCCGGCCGGGACTCATCGACAAGCTCATACACGATCGTCCCCACCGTAAACGGGCCGCTCGGTTCCGGCAGCGATCGCACCGGCATCGCTACCCCGTAGGTAAACACCGCAATCACACCGACGGCACCCACAACTCCAACGCCGAACCTCACCACCCGGCGCACCACACGCTTTCTCGTCATCATCTTCACACCTTCCAATAATACGGGCTGTCCAATCTACGTGCTGTCCGGTCTGCGTGCGGTCTCCGCCCCTGTACACACACAGCACCAATCACCCACAATACCGTATGACAACAGCAACACCGGAACCACGCGCCCTCCTTCTCAGCGGCAGCCCTCGCAGCGGCGGCAACCCCGACACCACCCTGGCCCGGATCGCCACCGTCCTCAGCGAACGCGACATCCCGACCACCACCGTTCGCCTGTGCGACATAGAACTCAATCCGTGTACCGGCTGTGAACTCTGCCGCGCCTCCGGCACCTGTTCCCGCTTCGACGACGACATGACTGCCCTCTATCCCGAAATCGAACGCTGCGCCGGCCTCGTCCTCGCCTCTCCCACCTACAACTACACCGTCACCCCGCAGGTCAAAAGCTTCATCGACCGCCTCTACCCGTACTTCGAGTTCACCGAACCGCGTCCCGGTCCGTACAAAGCGCGCCTTGCCGGACAGGGCAGACAGCTCCTGCCCATCGGTATCTGCGAACAGAACGAAGCCTCAGAGATGCGCTACACGATCCCCGTCATGCGAGACGCGCTGGAAGTTGTGGGGTATGAAATCGTAACCGAACTTGCGCTCACCGGACATTTTTACCGGGGAACCGTGGCCGCAGACCAGACCGCCATGGCGCGCATCCAGGCCGCCGCCGAAGAGCTGGCCGACGCAATCACACCGCCGGCATAGGCCGGAGTCATCAGTCGCCGCGCACCGTGTAGCGCACCACCTCACCGGAGTTCTGGTTGGTAGCCACCACGTGGTCAACCGGCCCGTCGTGGACCACCGCCACCTGCGCCGTTCCGGTGTTTTCGGCCAGGGTGATCACCTCCGGCCGGTCGCCGCCGCGCATCCGCAGCAGCTCAAGATTCCCGTGGCCCCGGCGGTTGCCCACAATCACCGAGGGCACCCCGGCGATCGGTCCAACCCACAGCCCGTGCCCAAAGGCGATCCGGTGCGTCCACAGCGGCTCAAGCGCGCCCCGCCGATCGCCGGGACCGGCCCCGGTCCCGGTCCCGGTCTCAGTCCCAGCCACCCGGTACGCCACCAGCCGGTCACCGTGAAACGGCTCAATCGTCACCAGCTCCTCCGTGCCGTCACCGTCAAGGTCGACAAACCCGAGCTCCGAGATCTCCGTGGTGGTGAGCTGCTCAAACTGCCAGCGCCCGTGGCGCCCGGCGGGAATCGCCGCCCGAAAAAGCCCCTCCGCGCCGGAGATGTAGAGGGTGGCCGCGGCTTCTTTACCGGCCGCGGCGGCGCCGGGCCCGCTGACCCCACCGGAGTCCGCCGCACCACCGT
>JAQIBO010000413.1 GCA_027859055.1 Spirochaeta sp. | reverse complement strand
GTACAAACAGGCACAGGACGACCATGGCAAACCCGGTTGCCGTGCCGGTGGTCCGGAACACGTGCACACCGAGAGCAAACCCACTCATGCCGGTGCCGACCCCCGAAAGGAGCTGCCCGGTCCAGAGGACCAGGAATCGCCGCAGCGACGGTGCGTTACCCATACCGTCCCTCACAGCGGCAAGAATGCCTGGATTGATACGAAATACCCGTCGCCCAGGGACGTTGTCTCGGACTCACCGGTCCGTTTTCGCCCGTCAAACGCGTATCCGCCGGTGATCTTCAGGATTGCAAGGTCCAGCGTGCCGAACACGGCACGGTAGTGCACCTCAACCGGATCGTCTTTATCAGCGGGGGCAAAGCCGAAAGTGTCGTTTTTGATGCCCGCGCTGAGGAACCGGTACTTCACCGCCGTCTCAAAGATCAGGTCCCGCGTATCACGAAACTGATCGATGCGCACATCCGCGATGAGCTGCAGGTCCCGCTCCGGCGCTATCACGACGTTCAGATTAGGGCCGGTGATGAAATCCAGCGTCGCTTCAACAACCGGCGACGCGTGGTGCATGCGCACAAACGGTACCGGGATGAGGGGCCACGCGGTGCCGTCGTCGAGTTCGATACCGAAGTCGCTGACCGCGAGGCCGCCACCGATGACGATTGAGGTTTGCGGTCGTTGAAAAACCTCGTACCCCCATACCGACGCGGCCTGAAACGTCTTCCATCCCCCCGCCACCGGCTGGTCGGACTCCGACGTGAACAGCGATACCCAGTGGTGGGGGCCCCGGCGTCGGTCGTACAACAGGTCTATTGAGTGGTACCGGTCGGGATGGTCCGCGTCGGTGTCGCGGGTGAAGATCGGCCGCCCGTACAGGCCGACAAACATATCTTCGTTCTTGAGCACGATCAGTCCCCCTGTGGGGGTGTGAACCGTTTGCTCATCCAGTACCAGCGCGTCGTACTGCGCTGCCGGGATGAACTGCGCCCTGTCATCTTCGACGACCGGCTCTTCAGCGACCGGTTCTTCGGCGGCCACAACCGCTGTCATCCACACCAGCACTATCAACACAATCGGTACGATTCGTTTCCCGTTCATCTACGCCTCCACGTTCATTCGGATGAGCTCACGGTAGTGGAGGCCCGGGGAGATTCATATCGAACAAGTGTCGTGTTCGTATCGGATGGGTGTCTACGTAGTGTGTCGTAGGTGCGCGGCCGGCCCGAACGGTTGCCGATTCAGACGTTTGTTCTATGTTAACGGCTGTGGGGCGACGCTACGCTGTATCCTGAGTGGGAGGCACGCAATGAATCAAGAGATATGGTCTTATTACGGATTGTGGGGGACCGCCGCGCTCTGGGCGGTCCTGTGTATGCTGTTTCTCCTGTTTGTTCCCTTTTATCGTCGGGTGGAGCGGAAGCCGGCGGGGGTCTTCGCGGCGTTTGCCGTCGCCTTCGCCTTTGAGATGTTCGGGATACCCCTGTCACTCTATGTGGTCTTCTGGATTTCCGGCCGGTTCCTGCCACTGGGCGTTCTGTGGGGGTATACGCTTTCCGGAACGATTGGAATGGCCGGTCACTACGTGTTTATCGGAGCGCTTGTGGTTGGCGGGGGGCTGGTTGTCGCCGGCTGGGCGCGCATTTACCGGGATGCCTGGAGCAGGGACGAGGAAGACGCATGCCTTGTCCGGGACGGGGTCTACCGCTATCTGCGCCATCCCCAGTACACGGGACTGATTCTGATTGCAACCGGGGCGTTGTGTGACTGGGCCACCATTCCGCTGTTGCTGCTCTGGCCGGTGCTGGTCTTCCGCTACGTTGGTCTCGCCCGGCTGGAAGAGCGGGAACTGGCAACCCGTTTTGGCGCTGAATGGCGCGCGTATCGAGAAACGACGGGGATGTTCGCACCGCGCATCGGTCTGCGGCGGGGGCATCGGCCCGAGGACACTTAACTGCGGAGCATGTTTATCAGTTCCACCCGGCTGCCGGCGCCGACTTTCTGGTACAGGTTGTATATGTGGGTCCGTACCGTCGCCGGTGAAATGAAGAGCTGCGCGGCAATCTCCTTGTTGGTGAGGCCGCGGCCGATCATCACCGCCATCTCCACCTCCCGCGCGGAGAGTCCCAGGGCGCGGACGCGTTCCTCCGGAACCGCGTCCAGAACCGGTGTTCCGCTTTCGGAGGGTCGGAGGAGGCGTACCGCCGCGCTCATCGATACGATATTCCACGCCAGATAGAAAAAGTGGTCCAGAGAGATAGTGGTGAGCCACGGAATGCGCGCCGCTTCCACCGCATTCTCAATAAGGCCGATCGGGGCAAAGACGATTGCAAGCAGACCGTACGCCGAGAGAAGTGAACGGATCGCTGGTGGCTCGTGCGGTGTGATGGGACCCCGCAGCACCAGTCCGAAGGACGCCATGGCCAGCGCCGACAGGAGGTGCCCGCCGAGGTCCCACGCGTCGACCGCCACAGCCGGGAACGTTGCGGGGGTGACAAAGACGTTGGCAAGGCTCTTTACGATTACCAATGCGGCGAGAATCTCCGCCGCTGCCGACACCGGCTTTTTCCGTCCCGTCGGCAAGCGGACGCGGCGCGCAATAATGATCACCACCCCCCACACTCCCGCGTTGAGCGCGTTGACCACTCCCAGAAGCACCAATTCCGCGGAGCCCGGAATTCCCTCCGGCTGTGCCGTCCAGGCAAAGTAGACGATTATCAGCCCCATCGCGACGAGAAAAAATAATTGGAAGATCAACAACGGGCGCACAAGCCGACTGCGGACGCGAACGCTGAGAACCCATAGCGCCGTTCCGCCCATGAAGCCGGTAGCGAAAAATACGATGTAAAACGCCATTAGGAACTGCTGCATCAACTTCTCCACAGTGAAAATAAATTGGCTAAACGTATTGTACCGTGTCCCCGGCTGTTTGTCCCGCCAAAACTTTTTTCGTGTTACCCTGTCGGCATGCAATCCGACACCAGGGAAACACTCAAAGGAATTATCGCCGTCAACGTTGCAACCCTCGCCTGGGCGACCAACATGACGATCGGTCGCTACGTGCGCGGGGTGATTGGACCGCTGACCCTCACCGCGGCACGCTACGTGGTGGCGGTGATCCTCTTTACCCTTCTGTTGCGGCATGTTCCACCGGAGGAGCGCCGTCCCGGCCGGGACCTGCTGCCTTTGCTGGGTATGGCCGTTGCCGGAATCGTCTTTTTTGCCCCGCTTTTGTATTTTGGCCTGCGATACACCACCGCAGTAAACGGTACGCTTATTAACGGGATGGGCCCACTCCTTACTGCTCTGTTTGCGGCGTGGCTCATCCGGGAGCCCTACACGGGACGGCAGTTGATCGGTGCGGCGTGTGCGGTTGTGGGTGTGGTTGTGCTGATAACCGGCGGCTCCCTGGAAACGATACGGACAGTCGGGGTTAATCCCGGCGATCTCCTGATCGTTGCCGCCGCAACGGCGTGGGGCTTGCAGTCCGTGGC
The DNA here is from genome assembly GCA_027859055.1 of Spirochaeta sp. Taxonomy (GTDB): domain Bacteria; phylum Spirochaetota; class Spirochaetia; order DSM-27196; family Alkalispirochaetaceae; genus Alkalispirochaeta. The sequence continues at coordinate 6,696 of JAQIBO010000413.1, read as the reverse complement.
CAGCCGGCGGGCAACACGGAATCGCAGTCCCCTGTCGGCGACGATTCTCTCCTTATATATGGGTCTGCCGTTTCTCATCGTCGCGGCGATCCTGGAACAGCGGGTTCTTCCGGTGACGATCACCCCGCGGCTTATCGGTATTGTGATATACCTTGGCGTGGTGCCGGCGGGCTTGGGGTACTTCTTGTGGAACACGGGGGTGAAAAAGCTCGGTGCGGGTGGCGCGATGGTCTTTTACAACATGCTGCCCGTCTACGGAACGATCCTGGGGGTGTCCCTGCTTGGCGAACAGGTTGGTCCGGCCCACGCGGTTGGCGGAGCGCTGATTATCGGCGGCGGCCTTTTTTCCGCCTATGCACGACGCCGCGCTCCCCGGTCGGCGTCTAACCGTACACGCCGATCCGGTGGTGACGCCGGTTGACGGAACAGCGCTCCGCAGAACGGCAGTTCGGTTTCAAAAGCGCCAGTCAACAAACACGAAGTTCCGCACTCCATCTGCCTGGCTTGCCCGGCGGATGTAGTCAAACTGGTAGCGGGCGGAGACGCTCTCACTGAATGCGAGTCCAATACCGGTGATGATGTTATAGGTGAGCTCGTTATCGTCGGGCCAGGCGACATCTTCCCCGAGTTTTACGCTCCCTCCCAGTTTTGTGGTAATCACCGGGGTGACCGCGTAGTCCACTTCACTCCAGATGGAGTTGCTCAGTTCGCCGTCGTTGTTGATGCCGAGAAAGTACGTTGCCTGCCACCCGAATCCCCGCGGTAACTGCACGCGCCCGCCAATTGAGGGCACCACGTAGGCGACGTCATCGGCGGGTTCGATATGGCCCCGAGCGCCACCGCCGACGCGGAACGTCGCGTTTTCGTAATGGGCCTGCACATCCAGCTCATGGACGAGGGCGCCGTTCTCCCGAAAGCCCGCGCCGTACACCGCGAGGCCATACACGTTGGGGGTGAACAGGACGATTGGACCGGTGTGCAACATTGACAGCGAGCGACTGTCGCCGAACTTGTTATCGGTTTCGTTGCTTACTTTTACCTGCACCTGGAGCTTGTCCGGCCGGATCGGTGCGATAAATACGTTTTCCAGACGTGTTCCGAACGTATTATCAAAATAGTTTTCAACGGAGAACCCCGCCATGTTGCGAAACGTCTGCGCTTCTGTGGAGGGGGCCGCTGTCAGTAAGAGGGCGATACCGGCAAAAAATATTATCGCTCCGGCTTTCAGAGGTGTGCGAGTTGTGTTCATCGTTTTGTTCCTTCTTGTGAAAACCCTTTTCGACGCATCGTTCCCCAACCGGTCCGTTGCCGCAGGATACTGACATATCCCCGGAGACGCAGGAGACTGGCAAGTTGTCGGTAGCCAAAGTTCTCAAGGAGCGAGAAAAAAAGCAATAAAAATCGATCAAATCGGCGAAAAAGGGGCCGTCGCCACTCCGCCAGCCGCACAGCGAGAAACGAGGTGATCATTCCCAGCCCGATCGTGGCGATGAACACCGCACCGGCAACGGTCAGGGGCAAAACTCCCGTCGCAAGTCCGACTACCAACAGAATCAGCGCCTGTGCTTCAAGCCACGGTCCAACCAGTTCAAAGATGTAATGGTACGGCATCGCGAGCATCCCGGCTCGACCGTAGCGGCGCCGCAGGGTGATTGCGCGATGAAAAAACAGCACGTCCACCAGTCCCCGTTGCCAGCGGTCACGCTGGGCGGCGAGGATACCGATGCTTTCGGGGACTTCGGTCCAGCAGTTGGCCCCGGGAGCGTAGCGGATGACGCCGGGTTGACCGTTCTCTCGCAATCGACGAGTGAGTCGAACCACCAACTCCATATCTTCCGCAACGGTGTCCTTGAGATGTTGTTCGCTTGAGGTGAGATAGCCGCGGGCGGCGATCACGTCGCCGGTCCGGAACAACCCGAACGCGCCGGAGATAATCAGGAGCGATTTGAGGCTGGCCCATCCGGTGCGGCCGGTCATGAACGCCCTGATATACTCCACCATTTGAAACTGGGCCAGGGGCTCTTTGGGAAAACGGACGCTATCGATGGAGCCGTACTCAACATGGCAGCCGTTAATCGGAAGTACGTTTCCACCGGTGGCTGTGACCGGTTCCTCGCTGTCGAGCGTTTCAACTGCCAGATGGATGAGCGCCTCCGGCTCCAGGAGTGAGTCCGCGTCGATCGCCGCGTAATACGGATGGCGCGACGCGTTGATCCCGGCGTTCAGGGAATCAGCCTTGCCGCCATTGGACTTGTCGATAACCAGAAGATCCGGAATGTTCCGGTTGCGGTACACACTGCGTATCGGCTGCGTATTCAGTTGGGAGCCGATCGGAACTCTGGTTCGTTCCAGCGCGAAGGTGGTGATGAGTCGTTCAAGCGTGTTGTCGGTGGACCCATCGTTCACCACGATCACCTCGTATGCGGGGTATCGGAGGTTGAGAAGCGCGCGGACGCTTTCAACGATCGTTTCGCCCTCGTTGTACGCGGGGGCGATAATGCTGACTGCGGGAAGGATGCCCGGCGTGTAAAGAAAATCCGGCGGACGGGTTTCCCACAGGCGCGCAGCGGCGATCACCGCGGGAACTGCCGCAAGGAGGAGCACAAGGTAGATCGAATTGAGGGCAATGGCGTACCAGACAAACAGCTCCTCAAACCAGATCGTATACCGGGAAAAGAACGGGGAAAGAACTCCAGCGTGGAGAACGGTAAAGGTCACCAGCGGTACAAGGATCGCCGCCGCAATGATCAACGCGACAACCGTTGCCTGCGGATTTTCGCGGCTGCGCGACGCCCGGTCGGAGGAGATGTATTGACGTTCAAGCCCGATCGACGCGATGACACTGTCAGAGCCGTAGATGCTGTACTCCTGTACAAGCCACGGGTCTTCCCGCACCGTTCCGCCGATGCGCGCGCACACTTCATGCTCGATCGTCCGATCCCGATTGCGGTTGAGAAACGCCAGAACGCCTGACGCTTTCCGGGTGGCAACGAGCATTGAAAGGAGCCGCTGGGCATCGGTCCATCGCTCGCGAATCGCCCGTTCGCAGATGTATTCGGCGCGCGTCGCAAGCACTTCCGCCAGTCCCTGCTGTATGGCCAGGTCCGTCTCGTCACGAAAGCGCTGAACAACCGCCGGGAAATACCGGGGTACCGCGCCGATCATTTCCACCAGGGCGATTATCGCGCTTCCGCGAATCTCCTCCGTCGCCAGAAACGGAACGAGCGTGTCGATCGTCTGTTCCCCGGGCACGCCGCCAAGCGCTTCAACCGCCAGATTGACGTAATACGGATCGCGGGCGGAAAGGTATTGGAACGGATCAAGATCACGGGCATAGTGGTTCATCAACACCCGAAACGCGTCGCGCGCGATCTCGGGGTCGCCGGTATTCACGACATGTTCCAGATACGCCCGCATCTCCGTTGTGGGGTGGTGCGCCGCGGCTTCGACAAACACGCGCTGTATCTCCGGCTCACGACGCTCGCGTATGGTGGGGACAAGACGCGCCAGGTCGCTTCCAAGTTTCAGGAGAATACCGGTAACGCGCTGCGTGTAATCGGTGGTTGCTCCCCGAAGGCTGTCAAGGATCGTTGGAACCGACTGAAGGTACCGCCGGTGAACGATCGCGTACACGATGCGCAGCCGCACCGGGTCCGACCGCTCATTCCGCAACGCCCGATCAAGTGCGACCGGCCCGGTTGGAGAGGGCACATGGGCGAGATATGTTGCAGCGCGCATGCGACGAAACCGGGAGCCGCGGAGGAGGTGACGGATCAGAAGCTGATCGACGCCGCTGTTCTGCAGGATCGTTTCCATCCGTTCAACGTGACGGTCCGACGGAAGCACGTGCCCGAGGCTCTCCTGATACGCCGCCAGGAAGAGAAACGGCCACCGTTTGATCGTCTCGGCCCGTTCCATGGTGGAACGGCCCCGGCCACCGGCGTGGAGAATGGAGGTTCGCAGCGCCGTAACGCGTTGACGGCGTCGTCGTTGCACAATGCGCATGATTTCGAGGGTCAAGAACACGCCTGCGGTGATCAGAAGGAAGACTGCGATGACAGCGAGTGCGGCCCACAGATCGGTCGGGATGATTTCAGGTAACCCGGCGTTCATGCGAAGGTCTCACGGTGGTGGCGTGTGGCGGCAAGATTGGTGACGAGTTCTGCGATCAGCAGTGCCGAGACCGGTTTTTTATGATAGTGGACGATCTGCAGGGCGGCGGCCTCCCGAATCAGGTCGTCATTCTGGCGGTGAGAGAGGATGACGTAGGGAATATCGCCCAGTTCTTCAAATTCACGCAGTTTTGCCCGCAACTCGAATCCGCCGATCTTGGGTACGTTGATCTCCGAGACGATCACGTCCGGGGTGAACTGGGATACCATTTGCAACGCTTCCAGTCCATCGGTTGTTGTCATCACCGTCAGCCCCCGTGATTCGATTTCACGGATCAGGACGGTGAGCATTTCAATTTCCGGGTCTATGACGATAACTGTTCCCGAGGAGTACGCATCTTCCTCCTCGGCATGTGATACCGCAGATACGGTGTTGCCGCCACGACGGCGGGCGTTGGTGAGGCGCGAAACTCCCAGGCTGAACACTTCTTCCCGGTCGTCTACCTCATCGGTGGAGAGCAGCGCAACCGAGACGGAAAATGGTTCTACCAGTTCCGTCGATTCCGCAACGGATTTGCGAAACCGTTCCGCGGTTTCCAACGCCTGCGCCGTGTTACCGGTGAGCATCGCGGCGAATACCGGGCCGGCGTGGCGATACAACTGCAGCGGTGCCGCCGCGGCGAGGATTTCGCCGATCCGCCGAAAGGTGGTGTCCCCCTCATCACGACCGTACACCGTGTTGATGTACTCGATCTGGTCGGCACGGATGAAGAAGATCCACCCGTTGGCGGGAGAGGAAACGAGAAGCGATGCGAGGGCGGTTGATAACGCCTCTCCCATGGGGAGACCGGTTACGGGGCACAAAGATGTAGCATTCACAACTGCCGGTCAGTCTACTCGATTCGGGAAAAAAATTGTAGGATAGAGCGATGAGGTCATACGCCTTGATTCTTTTAATGCTTGCCGGGACGTTGCCGGTGGCGGGACAACCGCGCATCATTACGTTTGCAGGACACGAATGGGCGGTGCGCTACAGCGCCGGACCGACCGCGCCGGGGGGGAATACCTTTTCCGATGAGGAAAACTGTGTGTGGCTCGACGACGCCGGTAGACTGCACATGACCCTTGGGACCTGGGCGACGGAGGTGCGCGGCCGACGTCCCCTCGGGTACGGCGTGTATGAAGCGCGCTTTCTCGGTCGCTTTGACCATCTCGACAAAAACGCGGTGTTCGGCTTCTTCACCTTCGAACTGCCCAGTTCTGATGCGTATAATCGGGAAATTGACGTTGAGTTTTCCCGCTGGGGAAACGCGGCTATGACCAATGCGCAGTTCTCCGTGCAACCCTCCGCAGATACCGAAAATCGCCACCGCTTTGAACTTGCGCAAACCGGAGACGCCACGACCCATCGGTTTGAGTGGCGTCCCGGGAAGGTGACGTTTCTCAGCTGGCATGGCCACGACGCATATCCGCCGCCGGAATCGCAGGTTGTCGCCCGTTTTGAGGTGAACGGGGGAGTGGTGCCTGAGCCGGAACGGGCGCGACTGTTTTTTAACTTCTGGCGCTACCAGGGGAAGCCGCTCGCCAACGGAACCGAGCATGAGGTGATTATCACCGATTTTCAGTTTACGCCCTCCGGCGATTCATAGCCTCCCGCCGCTGCGCTACTCCCACTTGAACAGGACCGCCGAGATCGCCAGAAAAATCGCCGTCAGGACGGTCAGGAAGAGCAGGTTCGGGGCGATTTCCGCCAGTCCGGCGCCCTCAATCATGATCGCCCGGGCACCTTCGGTGAAATGGGTGAGCGGGAGCGCCCGGGAGATGCGCTGCATGATCTCAGGGGTTCCCTCGAGGGAGAAAAAGACGCCGCTGAGGATGATCATCGGGAAGGTGATGAGGTTAAGGAGGCCGCCGGCGAGCTCTTCGCTGCGAATGCGCGACGCAAAGACCAGGCCGATCGCGATCATGCACAAAATCGATACGGTGGTGAGCAGGAGGAGCGTGAGATACGACCCGTTCATCATGAAATTCAGGAAGACATTGGTGCCCGCGTAGACGACCACCGAGGTGATTACCACGATGATGAGGCGGCTCGCCGCCTGGGCGGAGACGAAGGTGAACGCCGGGACGGGGGTGGCCTTCAGGCGCTTGAGGACGCCGTTTTTGCGGTACCGGACGATGACAAAGCCGACGCCGAAGAGGCAGCTGAACATCATGTTCATGCCGATAACCCCGGGTACCAGCCAGTCGACGTAGCGGATCGGCTCGCCGGCGACGGCGCGCTCGGTGAGGGACGCCTGGTCAGCGGGCGCGGCGCTGTCCGCCGGGGCGGCGCCTACCGCCGGCTCCGTGCCCGTTCCGGCGGAGCTCTCCAACAGGCGCCGCAGGAGCGGTCCCGCTGCCGACTCGGTGTTGATGTAGTACTCGCCGGCGGTGAAGTCGATCACCATATCCAGCTGGTGGCGGCGGACGCGTTCCACGACGGCGGCCACCTCGAGCTCCGCAACCGCGTACGGAACAAACGCGATCTCCTCAATCTCCAGAATTGGAACCGGTCCCTCGGGCTCGCCGATAACGCCGACGG
>JAQIBO010000388.1 GCA_027859055.1 Spirochaeta sp. | reverse complement strand
GTGCTGTGGCGGCGGTGCTGATCCTCTTTCTCGGACACACACTGAACCTGGCGATGGGGGCGCTTTCCGTGGTAGTCCACGGAGTGCGTTTGAATATGCTCGAATTCTCCGGGCATCTTGGTATGGAATGGACCGGGGTAGAGTACTCCCCGTTCAAAACGCGTTAATATGAAAACGATAAGGAGATGTTGCACATGAATATCGGACTTCTTGGGGTCGGATCGGCCCTGGCGTTTGCTGCTATGGGTTCTGCGCTTGGCTCCGGCACTGCAGGAATGGCTGCGGTCGGGGCGTGGAAAAAGGCGTTTATCCAGAACAAACCCGCCCCGTTCCTTCTGGTCGCGTTTGTGGGTGCACCGCTGACACAGACGATTTACGGGCTGATTTTGATGAACGCTCTCGCGGAAGCTGCGCAGAACGCCGAAATGGCGTGGCTGATTATCGGAGCGGGCGTATTCGGTGGTATGGCGATGGGTATGTCCGCCTGGTTTCAGGGCAAGGCTGCGGCGGTCGCTTCAGACGCGCTGGCTGAAACGGGCAAGGGCTTTGGTAACTACCTCCTCGTCCTCGGACTGGTTGAGACGGTTGCACTCTTCGTCATGGTCTTTCTCCTCGGAGTTGTCGGCTAAAACGGTCGCCCGTTTCACAGGAGATCACCTTGCCGGCGACACCGTGTTGGTCCCTTGCCGGACGCGCCTCCCGTTGCATACGCGCGGGAGGCGCTGTTATTTCCGGTGGGCTTTGGTTTCCGTGACGCTCCGTCGATAAACGAACTATGGTGCGCGTGTTTATCTGTACCGTTGTGTTTTTCTCGGTTCTTCCTTTTCTTGGAGCCCAGAACGGCGGTACCACCGATAACGACATCAACACAACTCGCCGGGGCGAGTACGACTCGGCCTGGCTGGAGTACGAAGCCGCGGAGGCCGCTACGCGGAATCGGGAGTTCAGTGACGCCCTGAGGGGGTACGCACGGGCACTGGAGAAACGTCCCGTCTATCCGGAAGCGTTTGTGGGCATGGCCCGCACGTACCACCAACTCCAGGACTATACACTTGCTGAACGGTACTACCGGCGCGCCCTGGACCACGTATCCCAACTCCAGATTCCCGCTGATCGCTACGCGATCTACATCGAAATGGCGCGGATGTACAACGGTCTCCGTGGAGCCGGTGAATACGAACGCCGGTATCGAGATACATTGCTCACGGTTATCCAGGATGATCCCACATTTTCCGGAAACGAGCCCCCCGGGCAGCGTGAGGCGATGCGAAACGTCCTGTTTCGTAACGGAATCAATCGGGTAGTCGTCCTGTATCGACTCGATTTTCCCGCGGCTCTGGAAGCACACCGGCTGTACGGGCGGTACCTGCTGGAAACACCGGGGCATGATGAATGGGTTGCAGCGGTCGAGCACTTTCTCTTCGTCGTTGTCGAAATCGCCGGACGGGCGGTTGAAGCGATCATCGAACGGGAGTTCGACTACGAGTTCTTTACCATGGTCGATCTGTACCGATCCGCGAGCGCGTATCCTTCAGTTCTCAGCTATCTTCGTTCCGAGAATTTCGTAGATGCCCTCCGCGACTTGTCTGCCGCTCTTAACCGCCTCGATACACCCGACGCCCAACGCGCCCGAGCCGGCGTTGAGCGTGAAATTGAGACGATCGTAAACCTGGACGTTCGCTAACCGAGTTATTGCCGGAGCGGCGCTTTTTCCGTAGTCTGACGTCACTACACTATGGAAAAGATTTTCATCAAGGGTGCCCGCGAGCACAACCTGAAAAATATCGATCTCACGTTGCCCCGGGACAAACTTATCGTCATCTCCGGGATGAGCGGTTCCGGCAAATCCTCACTCGCGTTCGACACGATCTTTGCAGAGGGACAGCGACGGTACGTGGAGTCCCTTTCGGCCTACGCGCGTCAGTTTCTTGGCCGGATGGACAAGCCGGAAGTAGACTATATCGACGGATTATCCCCGGCGATTTCTATCGAACAGAAATCTACCAATCGCAACCCTCGCTCCACCGTCGGAACGATCACGGAAATCTGGGACTATTACCGACTTCTGTACGCCCGCATCGGTGTTCCCCACGACCCCAAAACCGGAGCGCGGATCGAAAAACAGACCGTAGACGAAATTATCGAGCGGATTCTGATCCATCCGGCGGGGACAAAGATGATGATCCTGGCGCCGGTAGTCCGGGGGCGTAAAGGTGTTCATCAGCGGATCATCGATGACGCCCGCAAGGCCGGGTTTGTCCGCATGCGCGTTGATGGCGATGTGGTATCGATCGATGAAGATCTGCAGCTCGAAAAAAACCGCAAGCATTCGATTGAAATCGTCGTTGATCGCGTCAAAGTGAGTGAAGAGGCGCGGAAACGGATCGTTGAGGCGATTGAAACAGCTCTCGAGACCTCGGGCGGAACAGTTCTCGTAACAACGGAACAAAGCGACGGGACGGTGGAAGAGCAGTCGTTCTCCCAGCATTACGCCTATCCTGACAGCAATGTGACGTTCCCGGAGCTGGAACCGCGGCTCTTTTCCTTCAACAACCCGTTCGGTGCGTGTGAATCATGTTCGGGCCTGGGTACGACCAAAGAGTTCGACCCGGACTTGATCATTCCCGACCGGGATCTGTCCTTCGATGATCATGGAATCAAACCGTATAACCCGCGCGCCCGCTGGTACCGGACGCGTTTCGTGGCACTGGCGGAGCTGCTTGGATTTCGGCTCGATCAGCCGTTAAGCGACCTTCCCGCGGATACGATGGAACAGCTCCTGTACGGAACAAGGGAGCGGGTTCGCTACGTCTATGAGAAACCTGATGACGGAGGGCGCGTCGAATATCACCGCCCGTTTCCCGGGGTGATCCCCGACCTTGAGCGGCGCTACCGGGAAACCGGCTCCACCCACATGCGGGAGTGGTTTGAGTCCTTTATGACCGAACGGGTCTGTCACGCGTGTAAGGGGCGGCGGCTCCGGCCCGAGTCGCTTGCTGTCCGGATAGAAGGATACAGTATCGATGACGTCGCCCGGCTTTCCGTGCGGGATGCGTTACGCTTTTTCGATGATCTGACGCTGACGCCCAATCAGACGCGCATCGCCGATGAGATTCTGAAAGAAATTCGTGGCCGGTTGCAGTTCATGGAGAGTGTCGGACTGGATTACCTCTCTCTGGACCGGACCGCAGCGACACTGTCCGGTGGCGAAGCGCAGCGCATCCGTCTGGCGACGCAGATCGGTTCTCAGCTTGTCGGGGTTCTCTACGTCCTCGATGAGCCGACAATCGGCCTTCACCAACGAGACAACGAACGGTTACTCAAAACGCTCATGCATCTCCGCGATATCGGCAACACCCTCATCGTGGTGGAGCATGATGAACAGACTCTTCTCGCCGCGGATCATGTCGTCGATCTGGGACCGGGAGCGGGTATTCACGGTGGCCACATTGTGGCTGAGGGCACCCCGGAGGAGATCGTCCGCAACCCGAACAGCGTGACCGGTCCGTACCTGGCCGGCGCGATAAAACTGACGCTCCCGTCGGAGCGACGGAGTGGAAACGGGACCGATCTGATCGTAAAAGGAGGGCGCGAACACAACCTCAAAAACATCGACGTCTCGTTTCGCCTTGGGGCACTGAACGTGATCACCGGCGTTTCCGGTTCCGGGAAGAGCACGCTTCTGGCGGATATCCTCTTTCCTGCCCTGGCAAATCGCGTCGGCAGGGTCCGAAGTCATCACCACGTCGGTGCGTGTGACGGAATCGAGGGCTACGAATCGATCGACAAGATCATCAACATCGACCAGAGTCCGATCGGACGCACGCCGCGGTCCAACCCGGCGACGTATGTTGGGGTTTTCACACCGATTCGCGAGCTGTTTGCCGGGCTTCCCGAGAGCAAAGCC
>JAQIBO010000086.1 GCA_027859055.1 Spirochaeta sp. | reverse complement strand
GTTGCAGAGAGTGCAAACGTGCGTTCCGAGGTTCGGATCGGGTACGTCGGGCGGGCGGAAAAAGAGCAGCTTGTACGACAGATCATCGGAGCTGACACCCGCGACATTCCCGAGGGGGTGATCCGGTTTGCACTCCTTGGTGATGAGGACGTTGCGGTGGGCGCGGGCAGCGGGGGGAGCCGGAACACCGCGCTTCTCCTGAGTGCCGGGGAGCTGGTCCTCTCCGTTGACGACGATGCCCGGTTTGAGTTTTCCACTCTTGCAGGAACACGCCTGTCTGAGAAGGGACCGCCCGCGGTTGCCTCCGATCGGGAGTTTGGCGAGGAGTATGCCCAGGGAGCGATAGACAGCTTGAGACGCGTTGATCTGTTGAGCGGTCCGGTGCACCGGGATGTTGCGCAGTGGATGCTCACCGCACTCGGACCGGACGACGCGAGCCATCCGTCCGGCAGGCGGCGGGTCCGGGCGGTGATGACCGGGATCGCCGGTAACCGGTGGTACGATCGTCTGGAACCGCCGCTAATGAGCAGAGGCGAACCGAGGGATGATATCTACCGTCGCAAAGCACGGTATCGGCGATCTCTCCAATCGGGATACGCGGTGATGCAGTCCAAGCGATACATTGCCACGGAGGTGCCATTCTTCGTGACCTGCTGCAGCGGTTTTGATTCGCGGGATCTGTTACCCCCCTTTCCCCCGGACCTCCGTCCCGACGATACGGTCTTTATGTGGTTCCTCAGGCAGTTTGACCGGCACGGGCTCGTCGCCCACCTGCCCGTTATGGTGCACCACGACCTGGGACCGCGGCGCCCCGATCGGTTCCGTGATCCTGGGGAAGCCGGCTTCTCCCCGACCGGAATCGTGACCGGAATCATAGCAGACGTTGTACACCGGTCGGTGCCCAACCACGGCGAGCAGGCGCTTCTCGATATGGGAGGGCGCTTCATAGAGATCGCCAACCTTTCCCCGTCCGACTGGACCGAATACGTGCACAGTGTCTGGGTTCGTTCTCTGTCAGGAACGGCGATAGGGCTTGAGCGTATCCTGCAGCGCTATAACGGATCGCCCGAGTTCTGGGCCGAGGATGTACGACATTATGTTTCGATGATGCGCGCCTTTGTTCCGCGGATACCGGATGAAGCGCGATGGGAGCTGGGACAGATGCAACGGTACATCGGGAAACTGGGGGAGCTGTTGCACTGGTGGCCGGCGATCTGGCGCGCCGCGGTTACTCTCAAGGGCGAGATCCCGACCGATCCTGACCCCGGAGTGCGATCATGAGCGAATCAGGGGTTGGTGAGCGCGTTCTGGTTACCGGCGGCGCCGGGTTTCTTGGCGCCCACCTGTGCAAGAAGTTGCTGGAACGGGGTGATGAAGTAATCGCCGTAGACAACTTCTCCACCGGCGAACGATGGAGGACCGATGAACTACAGCATCACGCGCGGTTCCAGATCGTCCGGCACGATATCACGGTTCCGCTCCCGGACGATCCCCGTTACGAAAAGCTGGACCGGATATACAACCTCGCGGCGCCCGCCTCTCCGGTGCACTATCGGCGACAGCCGCTCGCCACCGCAAAGGCCAACGTGGTGGGAACGCTCAATCTTCTCGAGCTCGCGGTACGATCAGGAGCGAGGTTTCTCCAGGCTTCCACGAGTGAGGTTTACGGCGATCCATCGGTCCATCCGCAAACGGAAGGGTACTGGGGCAATGTCAACCCGATCGGCATCCGTGCGCCATACACCGAGGGGAAGCGCGCCGGAGAGATGCTGGTGTCAACGTACCACCGCGAACATCGCGTCCCGGTCCGGATCGTACGCATATTCAACACCTACGGTCCCGGCATCTCCCTGAATGACGGACGGGTCGTCTCGACGTTTATCGTCCAGGCGCTCACCGGGGAGCCTGTCCCGATCCATGGAAGTGGGGTGCAGACGCGCTCCTTCTGCTTCGTGGACGACCTGATCGACGGGCTGATGAGGACGATGGATCATGAGGACGAGATCGTGGGACCGATGAATCTGGGTAATCCGGAGGAGATCACCGTCTCCGTCCTCGCAGAACTGATCCGCGAGGTGACAGGCAGTCGATCGAAGATCGAATATCGGCCGACTGATCCCGATGACCCGCACAGGCGGCGCCCGGATATCTCTCTTGCGGCCGAAAAGATCCAATGGCAGCCGACCATTTCACTTCGTGAGGGTATAGAGCGTACGGTCGCGTGGATCGAAGAACGCCTTCAGGCGGGACAGGTAGCGAAATGACCGAGAACCTGAACGACGAGTATTACCGAGGTGATATCGAGTATGTACCCTCGCCGGGAGCGGCTGTGTACCTCAGGATCCGGAATGGTGACGCCGCGTATCCTATTACCGGCCGGGAGGTGAAGATCCTTCAGTCGCTCCGGGGTTGCAGATCGATCGAGGACCACGTCCGTCATCTGACTCGCGGGGAGATACCGGCGATCAACGATACCGCCGGGGGGGGCAGCCCGGAAGAGATCGCGACGTTACTCCGGCGGTGGGTTGCCCAGGGGGTGCTCCGGAGCCGCACGCTTTTGCAACCCGGTCCCGGAACGTCCGGGCACCGGACGCAGGCACAGACTACCCCGGTTCTGGGTACGGTGACCGCCGACCGACCGGAAGCGCTGAGAAAGTGGCTTGAAGGGTTTGCCGTGCCGTGGGCATCGGGGCGCAATGCGCCGGTGATCCTCGTCGATGACTCCCGCAACGCGAAAACGACCGAGAAAAACCGTAAGCTTGTCGGGACCTATCGCCAACAGAAGTCGGAAGAGGGCGCCGCGCGTGAGTTGCATTTTGTCGCCCCGGCGGCGCGGCGCCGGTGGGCGCCGGGGTCTCGGTCGGGTTCCACGTCGAGGGCGACCCCGTGTGCTCCACCGAGACGACCGGCCCGCTCGATCCCGAGG
>JAQIBO010000254.1 GCA_027859055.1 Spirochaeta sp. | reverse complement strand
GCCGCTTCACCTTTCGGCCGGGGCCGTCTCACCGCACCGAGGTCAGCTCCCGCGCTATCTCCTCGAGGGCGAGGCGATCCCGTTCCCGATCGGTTCCGCCAACGGTGACGGTGCCCCGGCGCACCAATACGCCCTGCTCGACATCGCGGACACCCCAGTCGGCGCCCCGTTCGGTCCAGGTGATGGTAAGTCGAAGCGGACTGTCCTGGGCGTGGGCGATTCCGAGGCGGCGGAGAGTTCGTCGGGCCGCACCGTTCCCCGTTCGGGATACCCCACCAGCGGCGTTCTCAACGCGAAACGGGACGCGCATGCCCCGGACCAGAAACGCCCCGGGCTGCATCACCCAGGCGTGTGCCGCCGCACGCAACCCCTCCTCAGAACGGGTACCAAACTCATCGTACACGCCGAGCAGCGCTTCCAGGCGTTGTCCTCGTTGCCATCGCCCCGTCAGTTCCGCCGCCAGACGGCGATAGATCTCCACGTCACCGGTAAGATCGGCGCGGATAAGGCGGTAGTCCTCCGCAGCCCCGGGGTTCAACGGAAGCTCAAGCTCCCGGGCACGTTCCAGATTTGTCATCGCGACTCTACTGCGCGGTTCTACAGCGTACATTCGGTGGATCGCCGCCCGGATCTGCCGGTCCCCGGCGGCAAACGCATTGGCGACGCGCAGACTTTGTCGTCGGAACAATCCGCGGTAATACCACCCTTTGGCGCGCCGCCACACTGAACGAACGCGTCGGCCAAGCCGGTCCCACAGCGATCCCGGGCGATAGACGCGGTCCCGGGCGGCACCGGCCTCCCACGCATCTGCGGCAGTCTTGTAGAGCTGCTGCAGATACCGATCCGGGTCGGTTCCGTAAAAGTACAGCCAACCCTCGTGTTCACGCTGCATCACATCCTCCACCAGTGCGATCGCGCGATCCGGATCACCCGCATTGAGGCGCGCCGCGGCCAAAGACAGTTTGGGGAGGGTCCCCGTCTCTTCCAGCGTCACCGCCCGCTCCAGGTCTGAAAGTGCCGCGGTCAGGTCCAGTTGCCGTTCCTGCAGCTCCGCGCGAATCATGAATGCACTGGCGCGCTCCATCATCTCCATTGAGTGGCTCGCCGCCGCCTGAGCCTCATCCCAGCGATAAAACCGGGCGTGAAGGATGCTCTTGTTGTACCAGGCAACGGCGAGGAAGTACCGGTCCTGATCCGCAGTCGCCGAGTCGATCGCCCGTTGATACTCCCCGACGGCTCGGTCGTAGTCCAACTGACCGGCGTACACCGTGGCCAGCGTCATTGACATGTCCCGGTCGGAGCCGAGGGTGGCAAGCGCCTCGCTCAGTAACTCCGCTGCGGCGGTGAGGCGGTTCTGTTTGTAGTACAGCCACGCCAGATCATCCACAACGATCCGATCTTCCGGTTCCGCCCGGTGGAGCTGTTCAAGAATCGTTATCGCCTCAGTGTCACGGTTCATCCGCGCCAGCGTCCGGCTGAGTTGATACTGTGCCGGGTATGCTGGAGTTCCGAGGCGGAGCGCGTCCTCCAGCGCGTCCCGGGCGGAGCCAAAGAGCCCCTCCCGGTAGTAGAGTCCGGCCGCGCGGTTCGGAAAGCGATAATCCTGCGGGAACTCCCGCCTCCCCCGTGCGATCAGCTCCAGAGCGCGGCTGTACGCCTCGGCGTCGATGGCGGTGTCGATCGCCCGGATCGCCTCTTCGGCGGCGACAGCCGCCCCCGCCGATTCTTCCGCGGCGCCTGGCTGGGGTGGTTCCGGCGCACCGAAGGGCGCGATTGCGGCACCATCGGCGCCACCACTCCCCGTTCCGTCCTGTGCGACGACGCGGGCAGGAGCGATCGGTATGAAGGTGAGCGTGGCAAGGACCGTGACAAGGAACAAAGCGCCAAGCGCCGTCCCCCTGGAGCGGTGCCCCGGCCGGCCACAGGGGTGCGGAAATCGGCTTGGTAAGTACACCCACAGCCACCACAACGCACGTTGGAACGGGGCAAAAACGCCGCCAGGGCCGTGAGGCGGAGACGAAAACAGACCTCGTACGAGGCGGTGCAGGTGATCAAGCTCGTCGGAGGTATAGGCTGCGGCGTACCGGCTCCGGTCAATTTCCCGTCCCACGCGGTCAAGCGGCGGCGGAAGGCGGCCTGCGGCAATCGCGCCGGTGGAAGGGCGGTCGAATGAACCGCCGTCGGGTGCAACGGCGTTGGATATGGCGGTGTGGGGCGAAACGGCGGGAGCCGAGCCGGCCCGCTGCAACCCGAGCCGTCGCGTTCGGCGCTGCAGAACGAGGCTTCTTCGAAGCAGATACTCGGCGCCGCGTCGGGGCTTGCGGCGCGCCAGATGACACCACCACCGCCGCCGCAGGATCATCCCGATCACACCAAAAAGCACAACCAGCGCCGCGATGACCACTCCCGGGAGCCCCGGGGTGGGTGCGCCCTCAACGGGGCGCTCACCGGTATCTGCCGGTTCGGTGTCGCCGGAATCCTCGCGGTTCAGGATCTCCTCAACGAGCGCTACCAACCGCTCCTGGTCGATGCGGTAATCGGTGGACACCGTTTCACCGGGAGCCAGGTTCTGGGATGTCGGATCAAACTCCACCCACCCCACGCCGGGAAACCACACTTCCACCCAGGCGTGGGCCATGTCACCCCGGACGGGGTGGAATCCGAGGACGCCGTTCTCGGGGTCGGTGAAAAACCCGAGAGCAACCCGGGCGGGAATACCGAGGGAGCGCGCCATCAGAGTCATGGAAAACGCGAAATACGAGCAATATCCTTTTTGTGACGAGAAGAGAAAGTGGGTGAGCTGGTCGCCGTCTGTTGCGACACCCGGGTTCAGGCTGTAGTGAAAGTTCTCCAGGAAGTACGCCTCAAGGACGCTCACCGTCTCGTAATAGCCGGACACCTCAGCGGTGACCTCCCGGGCGAGCTCCGCTATCTCTGCCGGAATCGGCCCTGCCAGATACGCCTCCCGCCATGCCGGGTCAAGCTCTTGCGGCCATCCGATCCGGGACAGTTGTTCTGTCGCATCGACAGGCGGTTGCGACAGAACCCGGTAGGCGCTCTGAAATGACGAATCAGCCCCCACCGGCAAGCGGCCAACGGCGTAGGGCCGGTTTACCGCCAGAAGGGCGTCCCGGTCCAGGTTGACGATGTGATACTCCTGTTCGACGGCGGAGGCCGCCACTGGCGGGGTCCCGGTACGCGGCGGGGCCTCCGGCGGAGTTGCTCCATCCCCGCCACTCCCACTCCCCGCAAACGCTTCCACACCCTGTGATACCGACACCGGTCCCGGCGAGGACGGTTCATCCTCCGGGGACAACCGGTAAAACCCGCGCTGCCGGCTGTATCCGCTCAGGACGTAGCGGCGAATCAATCGATCCCGCGGCATGCCGTCTTCACGATACACCAGTACAAGGTCGCGGTTGAGACCGATCTGTGACTCCAGTTGGATGTAATCAGAGAAATCGAAATGGAACGCCTCCGGCCGAAGGAGGCCGCCCCCGGCTTCGACGGAGCGGGTACTCCACGTGGAATAGGTCAATCCCGCCACGATTGCGATGAGGGGAATCAGAAACCATAACCGGCGGACGCCACCGCGCACGGAAGATTGGCGGTCGGCGACGAGTCGTTGGTGAAGCACAACCAGCACAGCCAGGGCGACGCCGGAAAAGAGGTACCAGATCGGATGGGGAAAGAGTGCCGTCTGAAAGAGGCCTTGAGACCAGAAGAGCAGTACCGCACCGACGACAGCACACGGCGCAAACGCCGACCGCACCCGCGGGCGAAACAGGAACCACGCATCGAGTACAACCGTCACCACGGCGATAATCGCGGGGACTGTGACGGCATACGGAAACACCGTGATGACCTGTTCAATCGCGGCACCCGAAGCCGGGTGTCGGAACCGGTAGAATACCAGGGCGCCGAAGAAGACGGCCAGAGCACTCCCCGGAAGCGCCGCCACGAGAATACCGATCGTCCGGATCAGACCGACCGCCCGGCGGTGCAGCAAATCCAGCAGGACAGTGCCGCCGACAAACCACAGGAAGAGGGATACACCCGGCACCAGTGGGTCGAGATACCGCTGAACGACAAGGAGATATGCCGCCAGAACGATCCGGCGCACAACCAGATCAGCTGCGCGCATCGGCCTCAACGGTGAATACCGGAACCGCACCGTCTTTCCTCCATTTCGCTACGCCTATCGTATCCCGTGGCCACTGGTGCGGCGCGTACCGGGACACGCCCCCCGTTATCAGGAGATCAACCCGGGACAGGTCTCGTTCGTCGATTATTCCGGGGCCGCGACCGTGCGGTTGCAGCCGCGCAAAATCCCATTCCGCCTCATCCGTATCAGCATACCAGCGCGGGCCCGGCTCCAGGAGACACAGCGAAACGGTTTCTCCTGCGGCTCCGGCACGCTCTGCAAGCCCCAACGCAACCGCTGTCAGGGTGTCCACCGTTTCCGGCGTGTCTGCGGCGGTCAGGTCCACCGCCACCACACGGTCGCCGGTTGGCGGCGGGATTTCATCGCCGATCCGTACAAACAGGTCACCTGTGTGGGCGTACATGCCCCAGTGAATCTGTCGCGGGTCGTCTCCCGGGTGGTACGGCCGCGCCTCGGTGAGTTCCGTATTCCGCTCCAGAGAGATCGCATCGTCAGGATGGCGGATCTGCGCCCCCCGGCTGTCCGGCGTTGAGGGAACCGGTTTCCGGTACGGGAACACCCGCACCAGTTCCCGGTCCGTGTGGCCACGGTACTCCAGGTGCGTGAGGGACAGGGGGTCGTACCAGGAGACGGTTACCCGAGCGGGATGGTAGACGCCGCGCAGCAACGGACCAATCGAGACGCACCCGGCCGCGGTGGTGTACCGAGCGTCCACCCGACGCTCCCCGCTTGCAATACGAATCCAAAACACCGACCTGCGCAGCGCGGGCTCGATGGAAATACGGAGTTCGGTTGTCTCGCCGTGGTGCACCAGCTCCGGTTGCGCGGTGATCCTCACGCGGAGCAGCGGTCTCGTAACGCGACGAACCGCGGTGATCAGCATCGACAGGATCAACACGCTCCCGCAGATCGCCCCGACAAGCAAAGCCACAATTTCGTTGCGCAGCGCCCCCGGTATCAGCCCGGCAAGGGTGGCAAAAAAAAAGCGGCTCCCGCGGGTGTTATGCGGTACACCGGCCGGAGAATCACGAGACCATTCCTTCAGCTCGTCGCGTGCGCAACGCGGTCAGTTCTTCATCACGAATCGTCGTGAGCGTTGCGGCAACGTAACTGGAGAGCTCGCTTCCGCGCAGACGATGCGCCAGGACGGGGAGTACCGTATCTTCAAGATCGATATCGCTCACGTAGTCACGCCCGCGAATGCGCGCGAGAGCGCGAACCGTGGCAAGGAGATGCAGCCCCCCACGGGGAGAGACGCCGTACCGGATCTCCGGGTGCTCCCGGGTTTTTCGGGCGATCGTAGTGACCGCCGCGACGATCTCCGGGTGGCAGTAGGTCTGTTCAGCCTGGCGCCGCAACGTAATCACCTCTTCGAGACTCATTTCGGGCTGCAACGACGGCAGTACCGTTCGCGACGGATCGTCGGTCAGGATCGAACGCTCCGTTTCTTCGTCGGGATACCCGAGACGCAATCGCATGGTGAAGCGGTCCAGCTCCGCGAGGGGGAGCGGATAGGTTCCCTCCATGCCCACCGGATTTTCCGTGGCGATCACCATAAAGAACTCGGCAAGGCCGTAGCGCTGCCCCCCCACGGTCACCTGTTTCTCGTTCATCACCTCCAGGAGCGCCGACTGGACCTTTGGGGTAGCCCGGTTGATCTCATCGACCAGCAGGAGATGGCTGAATACCGGCCCCGGCCGAAAGGTGAAGCGGCGGTGTGCGGGATCGTAGATGTCGACACCGGTGACGTCGTACGGCAAGAGGTCCGGGGTGCATTGGATGCGGTGAAAGACCGCCGGCGGCGTACCGGCAGAGAGGAGCGTTGCAAGCGCACGAACCAGGGTTGTTTTTCCGGTGCCCGGCAGATCCTCCAGCAGAACGTGCCCGCCCGAGACAACCGCCGCGGTCAGCAGCTCTATCGGCGACTCGGAACCGCGTATCACCGTGCGCAGCTTGTCTGTGACTCCTTCGATACTCACGAGGGCAAGTCTACACCTGTCGCGAGAATCTCGTCGATATCTCCGGCGTGTCGGATCGCTGCGGTTGTATCAAACGCCTCGGCGGTGCGCAGAAAGAAAAGCCAGACCGTTGTCGGTTTGTCAAACAACGCTTCGGCAGCACGCCGATACACCGCCATCTGCGCGGTGTAGTGTCCCGGCTCAATCGCCTGGTCGGACTTGAAGTCGACGATCGTCACAGTATCTTCCCGTTCCACCAGAAGATCGATCTTACCGTTCAGGTACAGCGCCGGATCACCGGCCTGGAGCAGGAACGGGTACTCGCAGTGGACCGTCCTCTCCGGCGCGGGAACCAGAAGCTCCCGGGCGAACGTCGAGTCCAAAAACGCATCGGCGAGTTCCCACGACTGTGTGCACAGCCTGTCCCGCTCCCGCGGCGCCGCCACCGGGATCAACAGCGGGGCGACGTCGGGATGATCGGGACGCCACGTCTCCGGGGACGGATCGTTCGCGCTGCTCCGCTCCGGCGCGCCTGCGCGAATGCGCAGCTCCAGTAACAGGTGGGTCAGCGTGCCCAGCACGGTTCCGTCATCCGAACCCCCGCGCGCGCCGGTCGCGGCACCGTCGTCACCGGACGCGTCCTCACGGAACGGATCCGACGCCGCCGGGATGCCCCCGTGGGTCTGCCATAACCGGTTGATTCCCGACGGGGTTGTTTCAACTTCCCGGGCGCGCCACCCTCGCACCGTGGTCCCCTCCAGAAGCGCAACCGCATCGGCCCGACTGCGTCGTGCTCCCTGGGGCACCGGTACGCGGCGTAAATCACCCTCGGTGAGCGGCGGGATCACGTGGGTAGTGAGTAATGCCTCCGCGTCCCCCTCACCGTTCTCACTGAAACCGAGGGCATCGTCAAGCATCCGGAAAAATGACGTCCCGCGACGTTGACCGCGGCGGGCGGCGGTAAAGTAAAGCCGGTGCTCCGCCCGGGTCGCGGCAACGTACAGGAGGCGCGCCAGTTCCGCGGCGCCGCGCCGTTCCTCCTCGGTGGACGCCTGCGCCTCAATCACGTTAAACGACCCACCGCCCGGTGCAGCCGGGGGCACCCGAACGGTCACGCCCAGCTTCGGGTCGTCCCACAACACCTCCGGTCTGGTCTGAACCTGCCGGTCACAATCCGCGACGAAAACGACTGGAAACTCCAGGCCCTTGGACTTGTGCACGGTCATGATCTGCACCGCATTTTCGGTCGGCGCGCGGTCAAGTTCATCCAGCTTTTCCGTGTCGCCCATCTGCTCCCGGAGATAGTCAAGGAACTCCACGGTGCTCCGGTCACGGTACTGCAACGCCAGGGAGAAGAGATAATCGTAATGCTCAAGGTAGGAGTGGTCGCCGGCGCGGTGCAGGATCGCATAGCGATACCCGCCCTCGTCCCAGATCCGTCGGATCACCTCGTGAACCGGCACGCGGTCCACCGCCGCCGCTACCGCGTCGTACAGCTGTGCCGCCGCGCGGAGTTTTTCCGCTTCCTGCGCGCCGATCTCCGCCGGCGAAGCAAACAGTCCGTCTTCCGCGGGGGCCTGCAGAACGCGAATCAGGGCATCGTCGGAAAGCATCACCAGGGGGCTGCGCAAGTAGGCGGTCAGCGCTTCCCGGTCGGTCGGGAAATAGACCAACTGGAGTAAGGCGTAGATATCATGCGCCGGCGCTTCGGTGAAGAGCGAACGGACCGCCTGCGTCTGGTACGCGATTCCCTGGCGGCGGAGCATCCGCTCAAACATCTGCTGCCCCGAGCTGGATCGCAACAGAATCGCGATATCCCCCGGGCCGTACGCGCCGCGCTCAATCAGATCGGCGATCTCCGCCGCGATCCATGCGCCCTCGGCGTAGGTGCCGTTGACGTAGCCCGGCTCATCGGACTCATCAGTGCTCGCCCGGGCTTCAGCATCCGCCGGCGCAGGAACCCACGCCACCGTCACTGCGGGAGTAACGTCTTCATCGGCGGGTCGGCTCAAAAGCGGGGAGAACTCCGCTTCGTACTCCTCGGTGGGTGTTCCGAATACCCGCGGAAACAGGTCGTTGAAAAACGTGATCAAGGCGGGCTCACTGCGGTAGTTTGTCGCCAGTTCCAGCTCCGCCTCTCCCGGGTGGTCCGTCGGAAGGGAAGCCGCCACGTCCTCGGAGAGATGTCGGAACACACTGACATCGGCTCCGCGAAACCGGTAGATCGACTGTTTCTGGTCGCCGACAAAGAACAGCTTGGACGGTTCCAACCGGTCCGCCGACGGTATACCCGGAGAGTCACCGCTATCGGCAAGGAGAAAGAGCAGGTCCCGTTGACTCGCGTTGTTGTCCTGGAATTCGTCGATCATGATGAAGCGAAACTGGTCGCGGTACACACGGCGGAGTTCCGGATCGTCCCGCAGAATCTGCACCGCCAGTTCCATCACGTCCAGGTGGCTCAACAACCCCGTTGCGCGTCGCTCAGCCAGGACGCGTTCGCGGAGTTCGTCAAAACGCTCATACAGGTTTCGCAGCTCCGCCGCCCGCGCCTGGGTGCGCGTCATCGCGTACCAGTCGGGCAGCAGACCGCGCTGGGAACCGCCCTTCTTCTCAAGGAGGCGATTCAACTCCTCTTTCAGAAGCTCGGCGTCTCCTTTGCTTCCAAACGTCTTTTTCACGCCCTGCATGAACGTGTGCAGTTCAGCGTAGCTTCCGTCGCGGGCCAGGCATCCTTCGTGGGCACTGACAGCGGAAGGTGCGCCCGGACTCAGGTGCCGGACACGCCCGATCACCGCGTCGATCTGCGCTTCAACGGTGCGTTTTTGCGCTTCCAGCCACCGTTGCTGCGCCTCGTAGTGGTCGACAAACCGGCGATCGTCGGCGATGCGGATATAGCGGGTGATAAGAGGAACGAGCACGCGGCTGCTCGTTCCGTCAATGCCGTACTGCCGGACAAAGCCGGCGATCCCCGGCTCGTCGCCGTGGCGCATCAGAAACGTCATCGCGTGCCGCCGGGCAGCGCGGGCAAAGCGGCGGTCATCGGTCTCGACGCGGGCGGGCAAACCGAAGCGCGCCGCGCCGTCGCGGAGGATTCCCGCGCAGAAACTGTCGATCGTGGAGATTCGCGCTTCGTCAAATCGGTGCAGGGCCCGTTGCAGCACCGGCGAGTCCGCCGCTTCGTCGCGAAGCATGCCGTAAATCCGCGAAAACATCTCCGCCGCCGCCTTCCGTGTGAACGTCAAGGCGAGAATCTCCGACACCCCGGCGCTTTCCTCCCGGAGAAGCGCCATATAGCGCTCGGTCAGAACGCGCGTCTTACCGCTTCCGGCACCGGCGGAAACAACAACGTTGTGGCGCACGTCGACCGCACGTTGTTGTTGTACATCAAGCGTTGTCACGCCGTTATGTCCCATCGGTGAACCTCCGCGTCACAAAGCACATGCGGCAGATACCGCGAATTCCGCACTCACCGCAATTCGGTTCGTCGTCACACCGGAAATCTCCCGCGTGAACCGCCCGGTCGATTCCGGCAATGTATTCCGGTAGTTTTGGTACAAGGCGTTGCAGACGGTCCCACGCCTCCGCCGCCTTCTTTCCTCCGTTCCGTTCGGCTATCACCTTGACCGTCGCGTTGAGGATATCCACGTAGAGGAGCTGGTCCACCGGTTCTCCCGTATCGAGGGCGTACAGCAGGGCGTAGATCGGAAGCTGAAGGGAACTGCTCTCCCGCGGTTCGCCTTCGTCCTCGGGGAGAACTCTGCCCGGGCCGTGGCCGCTTCCCAGGCGCGTCTTATAGTCGATGATCGTCACCGTCTCGCCATCTCCGATTATCCGGTCCGCCCGACCGGTCACCGTCACACCGCCGACCGTTCCACGCAGGTCCGTTTCCAGGGCACCGGCCGGGCCCGTCCGGCCGATTCGGGTGTCCTCCACCAGAAGCTGCACCGCCGCGGTGACGTAGCGCTCCAGCGCCGCCGACCCCACACGCGGAAGGAACAGACGCGCCTCGGGCATCGCGAACACGGCGGACACGATTTCCGCGATGCGATCGCCCGGGTCGTCGATCTCGCGGATAGACTGATCACGGAATACAGCGGCGAGGATCGTGTGCAGGACGGTACCCAGCTGTCGCGGATTATGTGGAGCAAACGCGCCGGAGAACTCAGGCACGTTCAGACGCTTGCGTACCAGATAGGCAAAGGCGCACCGGTTATATCTGTCAATCGAGGTGGGTGACCACTCATCCTCGGTGTGGAGCAACGGCAGCAGCTCCGGGAATACCGGCTCCCGCTGAAAATCGGCTGTGACCGGATACAGGGCGGTCGTCAGTGCCCGCTGCAATCCGACCCGTTGTGCCGCGTACAGCACCGTTGGCGGCGGCGCCTCGGCGTGCGCCCACCACTCCCGCTCCAGCGTCCACGCGGTCCGGCGGGGGGCCACCACGGAATCCGACCGAAACGCCAACTCCGGAGCGGGTACATGTGCTCCCGCGGGGGTCTCCGCAGAACTCGAACAGACCGTGTTTCCCAGTCCGGCGCCATAGGCGTTCAGAAACGCCGGGGATCGGTCGGTTCGAAGCGATTCCAGGCGGTGCAGATCGTCGGAGCGCAGGCCGATCGGGGGCGTTCGACCGATCCGGGTTGCCGACTGGGACAAACCAAGGACGTAATGGCGTCGGACCGGAATTCCCGCAGCTACGCGATACGGATAAATCGGCAACGCGCCGCCGGCCTGACGCGGAACGTACTTCCGCTCGCCGATCGCAGAGAGAAAGAAGTGCCATGGATCGATCACGGGAATACCCCGTTCGTACAGGCCGACAATAGCACTGAGTTCGCGCAGCGCCGTTTCGTACACCCGTTCAGAGCGTTCAAACGACGGGTGGCGCCACTGTGCGTCAGCCGGTGCCGCGATGTGGTGGTCAAGGAACTGCCGAACGGCGCCGCGCAGCGCAGACGGGTCCGCGGCGGAGCCGATCGCGCTGATGTCGGTCTGAAGCGTACCGAATTTGCCGCTCACCGCCTGCAGGTAGCGTGTACGGGGTTTGTCCTCCGGCAGTC
Source organism: Spirochaeta sp. (assembly GCA_027859055.1). Lineage (GTDB taxonomy): Bacteria > Spirochaetota > Spirochaetia > DSM-27196 > Alkalispirochaetaceae > Alkalispirochaeta. The sequence goes on along the minus strand of JAQIBO010000254.1, from coordinate 3,987 downwards.
GTTGGACTTCGGCAATCGCACTTCGCCATTGCCTGCTGTCATAGCAATGGGTCTCGTATCCAAACCGAACGATCGCCGCGTTCATCGCCGGGTCGCGCCACGGCACGCTGCGATCGTGCAACAACGACGCAACCGCGGTCACACTGAAACGCGCCTGCAGCACCTCGTTGAGCCGGGAAAAAAGCGCGCCGCCGGGTTGTTCCGATACGGGAGACCCCGTCGCAAAACGTACCGGAATCCCGCGTTGTGCCGCCGCTTCTTCAAGCCACGGCCTGATATCATCCAGGTTTGCGGCGGTTATCGCCAGCTCATGCGCTTCTGTCCCGGTTTCAAGCTCATCCTCAATCGCGTCAAATGTAGCGGCTATCTCGTCGTAGGTGGTTCGATATTCCCGCAACGTCGTGTCTGCCTGCTCCATCGGCACGTCCAACGCCAGCGACACCACTTCCACCAGCGGTTCCAGCTCATGCCCGTAATCGGGGTAGTCTTCCAGAAGCTCCGGCCACACGATGACCGGTCGAAACGGGAGATGGTCAATTTTGACGTGCCCCCGAAGCTCCCAATTCGGTTCGAACAGGTTGTGCGTATCCAGAAACGCGCGGTAGCGGCGGTCGATCGCTTCCAGGTCACCACGTGTTCCGGATCGAAGCTGTTCCCGTTGTACCAGCAGTGCGGCCAGCTGGGGGAGCAACTGAACGATTCCCCGACTGACATCAGGTTCGTTCGGCGCTTAGGCGGGGAAAATAATCTCACGCAGAAACGACTCGGTGGCGTTATCACGAATGAGACGTCGGGCGAACGCGTGGCGCACCAGTCGGGAAGCGGGGCGGCGACGCTGCTTAATCGGTATTGCGATCTCTTTGAACACGTCCCATGAGATGACCCGGTCCGCACGAATCGCCGACCGCCGGGACACCGCAACCAGATGTTTGCGCCACGCCGCGGCGGTCACCTCCGAGGGAAACACCAGACAGGTATCACCCGCGGCAAAGAGCTGTTCCAGTCGGTCGAAATGGGAAAAACGAATCATTTGCGCGAAGTATTGCACATCCCTGGAAACGGTGCGAGACGGTTGCGAATTGCGTCTCCGCAGATTACTCTTACGCACTGTGGCAAGCGTAAAAGTCGTACCTCTCAAAGAGTTCATCAACAGACACCCGACCGGCCTCCGCCAGCTTTTACAGCAACGGGAAAACATCGTCTGTCGAAACAAACAGAGCGGCCGCCTTAAACAAGTGCAGCTGCGCGCGTTGTACCAGAACAACCCGACGTTCTGGCAGAAAGAGGATACGTGGCAGTACTACCTCGATCGCGCTGTCGCCGAGAGTACCGCCGAGGCGATTCGGCTGCAGCGCGAAACGAGCAGTGCGTGGCAAAGCGCCGGTAAAGGCGAGATCGAGGAACTGGAAGCGGTACCCGGTGACGGGCCCGCCGAGACGGACACATCGGCAAAACCGGCGAGTAATTTCGGAGAGATCTACGACGCGTACAAGGAGATGCCCGCTCCGGAACGCGTCGGACTTCTGCAGGCCACCACTCGAAAACTCGAGGAGCTCGCCCAGGAAGAAACCAAAGATGAGGACGCTGTCGCAGAGGCGCTGGTCCAGGCCAGTGAGAACGCCACGATGGCAAACCGGGCAACCCTTCTCGAAGCGCTCCGCCTTGGCGGGGACCAGGCCAAAGCGTACACCCAGGAAATCGTGAAAGAAACCCATAGGATGGTACGCTCGACGATAAAGCTGGTAGATTCGGCGGTATACAACGACGATCTTGTGAAAGCTGTTGTGGAAAAATCCAACGGTACGGTGATACAGCACATGACGCGGGTCTTCCTCAGTGGCCTGGAGTTCCTGCTGTACTACAACAGGCAGGTCATGACCAAGGGAATCGCCAACCGCATCCGGATCCGCTTCCCCCGGGATTACAAAGAGTACTATCGCAGCCTGCTCCCCCATTTGCACGAAGACTACATCACCCTGGAACACGGGTTGTACGGCGGGATGAAGGCGCTCAACGAGGTGGAGATCAACAAATTCGCTACCGGATTCCTCGTCCACGACGTCGGCAAGGCGGAGGACATCGAATATCACGAGGGTGACGAGGGGTATGACCGCTCGACCGTCGAACGCCACGTAAAACTGGGCTACCGGGCGGTCATGGAAAAAACGAGCTATCCCCGTGAGGCGGCCCTGATTACCGGGTACCACCACGAGTATTACGGCCACCCGAACGGATACGGCTACTTTCGGGAGTTTCTCGCGGAGTACAAGAAGGCAAACCCGCAGGTTTCACAGGATTACGTCATGGCGTACACGATGGAACCGCTAATCGACTACGAGGTCCTTGCCTATTTTCCGGCGAAGATGCTTGAAATCGTGGATGTGTTTGACTCCCTCACCGACCCCAATCGGAAGTATCGCTCGCCTTTGTCCGAGGAAGAGGCGCTTGAACTGATCGAAACGCAGTTCATAGTAGAGAACCACAAAGTCGACCCGATTCTGTTTCGCCTCTTTCTCGATTTTCAGGAAGACCGAAATACCAGATAGCACAGAAGAGCGGCCGGCATGGAAGGAAGCGGTCCCGCACACGCGGAATCCGCTCCGTCCCGCCAGGCCGGGCGTCCCGACCAGCTCAGTTTGACAAGACCAGTCCGTCGAAATAACCCCTCATCGCGTCCACAAAGTCACGGGCCACCGCCTCTTCAATGTCGCGGTAGGCAAACGCCCGCGCCGCCTCCTCGGACACGCCCGACGCCCGGTCCTCTTCGTCGAGATTAACCAGACTGCTTCCGTCCGGGCCCGCCATATCCAGACTCATCGTCCAACGCACCGATTCAAAGTCGGCGTTTGACGGAATCGGTCCAACGGAAATTGTCCCGGTGACGGAGAGTACCGGATCGCTCTCGACGATTGGAAACCGTTCTTCACTCAGGGCGGCACGCAGGATACTGGTCACCCGGCCGTCGCTGTCACCGGTAATGTTGATACGTACGCTCATTTGCGACGCCATGTCTGCATACCGTTGCATGACATCCTCGTACACGTAGGGAAGCTGAATCGTTTGCGCCATACCAGGGGTGATTATGTTGAGCTGGTCTATCAGCACCTCGTTGCTCCCGGCAACCACCGTTGCAGCGCTGAGATAGGCGTACTCGCGGACAAGTCGATCGCTGCTTGCCGCTTCGCTCAGGAATCGCCCGACCTGGTTGCCGTTCCGGTTGATCAGGTCGCGATAGACTTGAGCGGTGGGCAGACGTTCGAGATATGCGATCACATATACCCGCCCGACCTCGTCGACCGCTGCTTCACCGAACTGAACGTTCAAGAGGGTCTGGTTCGACTGGACACTGGTGTCTTCCGCCAGCTGGATCTCCGTCTCGGTCATGGTGCCTTCGGAGGTCATCAGCTCCCGGTATCGCTCACTGGTCCGGCTGTCCACGGAGATCTGCGCTTCAAACGTCTGAGAGAGCCCTGATAACGCCTGCTGTTCCGCGTCCCGCCGGGAGTCTCCCGTCCCGATCGCCGTCAAATAGGTGTCATCGGGATACACACTTTGCGGATCGAGGTACCAGTCGGGGTAGTCCTCGCCACCGGACGAAGCTTGCCCGGCAGTGTCACCGGTTCCACCCGTTCCACCGGCAGGACCGGTTGCACACCCGACGATCGCAAGGCAAAATGCAGCGTACACGATCGTTCGCAGTATCCGTCCTTCTGTAATTCGTTTCATCTGGTCTCCTCTAATTGTTGTAAAACGAGCTTACGAAGTTGAGCTCACCCGCTTCGACGGTTACCTCTCCCAACTCCTCAACGCGGAGCAGTCCGCCATTTCCGAAATATTCGATCGCCATTTCGTACGTCCCGGGATCCAGTTCCCACTCACCGGCGTAGGTATACGCCGGAAAATACCGCGAAACCCGGAGGTCCGCCTGCTCACTGGCGTCGACCGCAACGTCCGTCGCAACAGATCCGATCAGACCGGCAGCAAGGC
>JAQIBO010000209.1 GCA_027859055.1 Spirochaeta sp. | reverse complement strand
CGTTGTGGAGCCTTCGCCGATCATGAACGGTTGATTCCTGGAATACACCAAACTGTCACCACGAGGCGGGTGGCCCTGAACCCGATGAGCGTCAGGCGCGTCCGCTCAACGCCAGTTCGTCTGAAAATTCTGACTGTCCCTGAATGTCAGGGACATTACTCATTCTTTGTCTGTTGTGCGGGCGCCGGCAGACTCTTCCGGCAACCAACGAAGGTCTCTTTCCCCGGTCCTCCCTATATGGCTACAAGTCATAGCTTGTAACGCGAATAAACAAGTTATAAGTTGTTTATAGACAAAAACACTGTATAGCTTGTATTGTAGTCGAACAGGAGGCGAACATGGATTTTCCCGTTCGGACCGTTGACCAACTGGAACCGATTCTCCGATCGTTTCGCAAGACACGCGGCCTGACCCAACTGGAGTTGGCCGGACAAATGGGGGTCACCCAACAGGCGCTTTCGCTTCTGGAAACCGCTCCGCATCGTGCGAGTTTTGAACGGTTGCTTGCGGTATGCGCGGCTCTTGACGTTGAGATTGTCTTTCGCGACAGACGTTTGCAGCAGGTGGCGGCAAACGGCGGGTGGTAGGTGATGGTGGATGCAGAATCACTGGCCGTTTATATAAATGGCGAACGTGTAGCGACGTGGTCAATTCGGCGCGGAACTCACGAACTATTCTACGATCCGTCGTGGGTGATGTCGCCCCACGGCCGCCCGTTATCGTTATCCCTTCCCTTCCTCCCGGGCGACCGCCCGCATCGTGGGGATGTAGTTCGCACGTTTTTTGAGAACTTGCTTCCTGACCGCCAGGAAGTACGGAACAGACTGCGGGACCGTTTCCATACCGGATCGGCGGGAGCGTTTGATCTGTTGGCCGAGATCGGTCGTGACTGTGTCGGTGCTGTTCAACTCCTTCCTCCGAACGATGCACCGCCGACAGTCCGGAAGATTGAGGGTGTGCGACTCTCCCCTGACGAGATCGCGCGGCACCTTGAGGTAGCCGGAGGGTTGCGCCTTCCCGGATTTGATCTTGAGGATTTTCGAATCTCTCTGGCGGGAGCGCAGGAGAAGACCGCTTTTCTATGGCATCGGCAGGCGTGGCATAAACCGGTCGGCGCCACGCCGAGCACTCACATAGTCAAGTTGCCACTTGGCGGAATCGGCGGTCTCGGTGATCCTGTTGCGGGGTCGGTTGAGAACGAGTGGCTCTGTTCCAGAATCATCGCCGCATTCGGCCTGCCGGTTGCCGAAACAACCATGGCTCGATTTGGAACGATGCAGGTGCTTATCGTCGACCGATTTGACCGACGGTTGTCCGACGACGGAGATTGGTGGGTGAGATTGCCCACTGAAGATTTCTGTCAGATAAAGGGGTTGCCGCCGGAGAAAAAATACGAAGCCGACGGCGGTCCCGGCATCGACGATATTCTGAAGGTCCTTGCAGGTAGTGATCGTCCCACGGAGGAACGCGAACGCTTCCTGAAGACCCAGATCCTGTTTTGGATCCTGGCGGCTCCTGACGGGCACGCGAAAAACTTCAGTGTCTTCCTTGGTCCTGGAGGAACGTACCGCACGACTCCACTCTACGACGTACTTTCGGTCTATCCGTGGATGGGAGGCGGTATCGATCGCATACCCGTCCAAAAACTGAAGATGGCGATGGCGGTGCGGGGCAAGAATGCCCATTATCGGTGGAATGGGATTCAGCGACGCCATTGGGTCGAGACCGCTCGACGAAACGGATTGGGGGGTGTTGTCGAAAAACTCATTCAGGAAGTAATAGAGGGCACCCCACGCGTTATCCAGAACGTGGAATCAGAACTACCGTCAGGCTTTCCGGGGCACGTTGCGGAGTCGATCTTTACGGGTATGGAGCGGGCTGTGATACGCCTTGCTGCCGAGTGATCACGCCGGTATCTACCCGGACACGCTGTTTGTCCGGGGCGGGAAACAGGGAATGACGTGGGGACAGGGGCGAATCCTCGGGAACCCTGCCAACCTCGTTTCCCGCGTATCGGAGGGAATCGCGGTGCGGGGGACGTTCCCGGTGTTGCGCGGCACCACGACGGGCGTGATCTACGGTCGCGAAGAGTGGGTGGGAGCGCATAGTGGGAGTTCACCTAAGGCGTATGGCTACGCCGGGCAGGTGGAACAGACCTTTGGCGCCTTTGCCCTCGGTCTCCACGGACACTTCCAGATCGACGAGGACCTTGCCGGCGCGGTGACGATGAGCTGGGGGAAAGAGCAGGTGAACCTGGCGGGGGATGTGGCGGTGCATTGGGACCGGAATCAGTCGTTTGGTACCGACAGCGCGCGGTTGGAGGCGATGGGGCAACTGTTCTGGCAGCCGGACGAGAGCGATTGGCCCTTTGGTATGGAGTACGCGTTTGATAGCGACGTCAGGGACGCGGAGGGCGATTACATCGGGCACCGTACCGGCGTGGCGTTGAGAACACCGGGCCTGTTCAGGAGCGCGTGGCGTCCAGCCATAACCTGGCAACACGCGGACCAGGACGACTCCGGGCAGGTGGTGTTTGGGATCGGCGGGACGATCGCGCCATCGCTCAACCTGTCGATCGGGGTGCCGGTGATCTAAGGTGCACCGGGGACCTACTACCGTGCGGCTCTCGCCGCCGACGCCGCCGCGGACGAAGAAGACCGCGACGAGGATGCGATACCGCTGGACAACGTGGTGACGGTGCTGGTGGGGTTCAATCTGAGTTTTTCCTTCTATGAAGGGTGGTATCCACCTTTACATAGGAAATCGCTCTGTAGTTCTATCGCGGATCTGGTCGCTTCAAAGACACACCGTTCCGGCAGGACCGCCACGGACGAGTTGCCCAACCGCTGTTGGTTGACCTGGCACGCCCCGTTGAGGCGCTCCCACAATGCATCCTGGTCAAAGACCACCTCCGTCGACAGATCACGAACAAAGAAATCAACGGTGTACGGTGTCTCGACGCCGTCTGTTTCCTCCACCAGCGACCCAGTAAACGTCTTGTGATACCGGTACGGCACGTCGCACAGCTCCTCGATGTAGTGGACGTAAGTGATCCCCTCGGTGGGGACCGACATACCGATCGTCATGAACTTGACCGTTTCCCGTTCCGTCCCCGCGCTGATCGTGTGGAGGAGATCAAAGAGTGACCCCGGGCCAAAGCTGGTCTCCCCGCTGCTGTGCAAGAGTCGTTCCGCGCCGTTTCCGATGATCGCGACGGAGTAGAGGGGGTGGATGCTGCGTCGGCTGTCCGGACGCACGCGCGCTCTTTCCGAGAGAATCCCCATCTCGGACTTTGTCTCGTTCACGTCAAAAACGCCGGTCCGGCACACGGACAGGGAAAACGCGGGAAAGATAATCGTCCCCTCCGGCCCGACCGCCGCCTTCAGCGCATCGATGAACGCGTCCAGGACCGCGTCCTTGCCGATCTCCGTGTTCAACCGTCCCAGGGTGAAAAGACGGCTGTGAACCATCATCGTATCGCCAGGGGCGATACCCGACGCAACGAAAACGCTGCGGATGTCTTCTGCGGTGTAGGAATCGTCTTCAGTCCGGAGAATCGGCGTGGACAGGTCAGGCATCTTATAGACGCTGGATCATCGCCGCGATATCTGCGCAGGTATCGAGGTTTTCCGGCGTGATCTCCTCACCGGGAATCTTGATGTTGAACCGTTCCTCTACCCGCGCTACCAACGTCATGATGTCAAACGAATCAAAAAACCCGCTTGAGATCAACGGATAGTCCGTTTCAAACTCGGAGATGTTCTTCATCTCCCTGATGATCACCGCCAGTTCCTCCGTATAGTTACCTTCCACCATATTCCCCTTCTTCTCGTATAACATCACAACAGCTTGTCAAACAGAACCCGGTCTTTGTAGCGCCCGTCGTAGAAGTACGACTCCCGCTGAACGCCGATGCGGGCGAATCCGTTGTTCTCGAGAACTCTGATCGAAGCGACGTTGTCGTCAACCACCCAGGTGTGTACTGAATGCAGCTCCAGTTCGGACCGTGCTCGGTCCAGAACCCGCGCTACAGCGCCGGTCATCACACCCTTTTTTCGCTGATTTTTGTCCCCGAGAACATACCAGATCTGCCCCGTCCGGTCGCCGTGGTCGATATTGATCAGCGCAACAAATCCGATTGGTCTCCGTTCCGGTTCCGTTTCTATCATGTAGTACACGTTTTTGCGATCCCGCAACGCCATGAGGTAGTACATCTTTTTGTACTCGGCGATATCCCGTAACTCCGCGGTGAAAAACACGTTGTTCCGCGGATCCTCAAACCAGGGCTTGACCGTCTCAAAATCGGCTTCTGTGGCTTCTCGCAAGGCAATCGCACTCATTACGCCCCCTCCTGATTCTCGTACCGTTTAGTCAGGGCAAGGCGATCGATCTTCCCGTTGGCGTTCAATGGAAGGCGGTCAAGAACGATGATCTCTTTGGGGATCATGTACGCCGGAAGCTTCTGGCCTAGATCGCGCTTCATCTCGGCCTCGCTCTTATCCGTCAGTGTGGCCGATCCCTTGACGGTAACAAACGCGACGATCCTGGTCCCGCCAACGTCCTGATTTTGAATCCCCAGTGCAGCCGACGCGGCGATATAGTCGAAGGAGTTGAACGTGGACTCAATCTCACCCAGCTCGATCCGATACCCCATGTATTTGACCTGGTGATCTTTGCGGCCAAGAAAATCGTAGTGACCGTCCTCCCGCAGCCGCACCAGATCCCCCGTTGCGTACACTCTGGAGGTGTCCCTCGCGTCTATCGGATTGATGATAAAGCTTCCGGCGGTTTTCTCCTCGTCGTACAAGTATCCGCGTCCGTTACCACTGCCGCCGATATGGAGCTCTCCGTCCTCACCCACACCCGCCTGCTGGCGGTCCTCAGTCAGTGCAAATACGTAGGTATGCGGTATCGGTGAGCCGATCGGAATCGGCTGAGTCGGGTCCGCGGGAATCTCGGTGAGCTCGTAGAAGAGACTGGCACACGTCGTTTCCGTCGGACCGTACTGGTTTACCACCCGGAGATGCGGATACGCTTTCATCCACTCGATCGCCGTCTGCGTCGGCATCACCTCGCCGTTGAACGTCAGTATTCGTAACGTCGGCATTCGCCCCGGCTTGAGGACCCCCGATTTCGCGATGAACGAAAGCAACGACGGTACCGAATTCCAGAGCGTCAGCTGATGCTTCTCAATGAACTCTATCACCTTGATGGGGAACATCGAGTTGGTTTTAGGTACGATGTGGAGGGACGCCCCGCTTTTCAGGGCGGTACACACGTCAAAGGTGGAGAGATCAAAATGGAGCCCCGGATGGCTGGACAACCGATCCTGTTCCGCTATCCCGAAAAACGGTACAGTCCACTCTGCGTAGTCGATAACGTTGGCGTGACTGATCATCACCCCTTTGGGAACTCCTGTGGAACCTGAGGTGTAGAGGATGTACGCGAGATCGTCGCTGTTGTTCTCGTATACCGGTGGGGTCGACGCATGGGTGTCGCAGGTGAACTCGTCGATATTGACCACTGTAGCGTTATAGTCACCCAGCAGCCGGACCGTCTGCTCGTAACTTGCGGTGTTGCAGATCACCGTCGTGCACCGACTGTGAGTAACACTGTACCGGTTCCGCTCATCCGGGGCGGTCTCGTTAAGGGGCACGTAGATCGCATCGGCCTTTAGAATAGAGATTAGCGACTGAAACGACGCGACCGACTTCTGCATCAGAAACGCCACCGGGTCCTGCCGCTTCACACCGATCCGTTTCAGGTGGCGCGCAAAGTGGTTGGTCCAATGCTCTGTCTCCCCGATCGTGATCTCATTGTCGCCGTCACGAACCATCAGTTTTTCGGGAAAGCGTTGGGCGTTCTGTGTGAGGTATTCCTGTAATAACCGGACCATATCGGTACTCATCATACAGCACCGCAGGCGTTCCGTCATGCAAGGGGACCAAACAATAATGAGTCCAAGAAACGGGACTGGCTTCGTGAAGAGCCGGTCTGATGAACCACCGTGAGGCGGGTACCGCTGAACCGGTGTGGTGAACGGAGCGGCAGCTTACGCGCGAGTTCGTCGTAAACTTCTGACTGTCCCTGAATGTCAGGGACATTACTCATTCTTTGTCAGTCCGCTCAACGCCAGTTCGACTCTCTTCTGACTCCCAATGAATGTCCCACGGAAGAACCGGTCCTGAATCACGGGCGATCCCTCCCGGGAGCGCTGTCCCCCCAGGTAGATTTGACTATCCCGGACGACTCGGTAAACGGAAGTACCTGGTAGCCTGTGGCGTGAATCCGACCGGCGCCGCCGTAGACGAGGTGCGCCGTACCGGTGCCGGTGCCCCGTCCGTCCGGGATCTCGCCCGCCGATTGAAGTGGACCGTCCCGCGGCGTATGATGGAACGGAGATGAACCAACTGGAAGCGTTCCGGCGCGCCATCCGTGGTGCGCTGGAACCGTTCGATGATATCGCCTTTGTATTCCTGTTCGGGTCCGCCGTGTCCGCCCGTCTGCGGAGCGACTCGGACCTGGATGTGGCGGTGTACGGCGTGTCCGGGCGGCATCTCGAGATCGAGACGGATCGCGAGCTCACCGGCGAAGCGAAGATGCAGCTCGCGGTGGAACGGGAAACCGGTAGAAATGTAGACCTCCTCGTCCTGAATCGCGCACCTGCCGTGGTCTGCGCGTCCGCAGTCTCTACGGGTGTTCCCGTGTTCATCCGGGATGAGTCGGTATGCTCACGCTACATCCTCGCGATTACGGACGTGGCGATCGATTTCCTCGAGACCGAGCGCGAGTGGCGGGCGATTCGGTCGCGGAGCGCTTCCTTGTCCCCCCAGGACCGCAGTCGACTCGAGCGTATCCTTGCGTTCCTGGAGGATGAACTGAAGGATGCACCGGAGTTCGCCGACACAAATCTTGCCGCGTATCAGCGCGAGCGATCCCTGCGCCGCAACCTGGACCGGTGGGTAGAGGTGCTTATCAATGGAACTATCGATATCGCAAAGATCGTAGAGGCTTCCGAGGATCTCCCGATTCCTCAGACCTACGCTCAGATCCTGAATCTTCTCCCCTCGGTTCCCGAATTCTCTGCGATTCCCGAGGAAATCCGAAACCTGGCGCCGCTGCGAAACGTCATGGCTCACGAATACCTCGACCTCCGGTTCACCCGCCTTCGCCGTTTCATCGATTCCGATATTCGAATCATCCGTACCGTCATCGCTGTTACACGGGCGTGGATCGATCCACCTGACCAGCATGATGAACCTCACGCTGACGAATAGGGAGGGAGGCGGGTGGCCCCGGCCCCGATGAGCGTCAGGCGCGCCCTCTCAACGCCAGTTCGGTGTATTATGGGGTGTTATGGTTGGTAGAAATGATCCGTGTCCCTGCGGGAGCGGCAAGAAGTACAAACACTGCTGTCTGCGCGCCGATGAGGCGCGGGCGCGGGCGTCCAGCGGCGTTGGTCAGGGCGATGCCGAGGCGATGTTGCTGCAACAGACGGGGTTCGCGTCCCCGGCGGAGCTGCAGGCGGAGATGGACGAGTATCGGCGCCACTGTGAGGCGCTCCCTCCGGAAGCGGATATCCCGTCATTTATGGAGTACCTCGGGCGCAGATCGTCGGCGTCGGATGTGATTCGCACGGTGAGAGATGAGATCGCCGGTCGCGATTTCGCGAGCGAAACAGATCTGCGGAACTTTGTTGACCGTCGGATGAACACTATGAACGAAGAGGCGCAACCCGATTTTGAAGGACTCTCTCCAGCACAGATGCACGAGATTCTGGAGGCGCGGCGCAGTGGCCGGGTGCCGCTCATGCGTGTACGGGCGGGGCTGACGGAGAAGGAGGTGGCCGCCGCGCCAATCGTGGCGGCGCTGAAGTGGCTGCTTGAATACCACGCGCAGCACAATGGCGAGGTTCAGTTAACCGCCCGCGACAATTATCCTCGGGTTGTAGACGCCCGCGCTGTTTTTTTCCGTTGTCCCAAGATATTGTGAACACGATTCCCGCGTAATAGTAACTGATTCCCGGGTTCTAATCTCTTTTC
>JAQIBO010000173.1 GCA_027859055.1 Spirochaeta sp. | reverse complement strand
ATTGCGCAGGGCGTCGTCCAGGATCTCGCCGCCAGACGCCCCGGATGGGTGCTCATCTTGCACGGCTATCCGATACAACGAACCGCCGTAAGATTGCATCGGCGTCGGAATTCGCGGAGAACCTTTCTCATGGTGTAACAAAACGACACCTTTTACGGTAAATCCGTCCGGTAAGTTGCGTTCCAGACTCTCAGATAGACTCTCAATCAGTATGTTTTTATAGACATTTACGATCACCAACTCATCTTCGCTCTCGCTTCCCAGTGGAAGTGGTTGGCCAAAACTCATTTTCGGCTTTGGATGATACCCCTGCGTCAACGCCAGCGGAACGCCCGTCCGGTTCCATAACCGTTCAAATGTACGAACAAGTGCAAGGTGCGGTAAAAACGCAACGCTACCGGTTTTTGTGTAATTGACGATAAGCTGATATTCCCGACCGTGTTGCTCCGGTTCCTTGTCCGCCACCGGTGGTCCTGCATCTTCCATGCTTGGCGATACCCCCGTCGGCTCAGGTTCAGCGATGCCTGCCGCGGCGCGCCCTCCCCCTGCGTCTGTCCCGTTGTCCCCCCTCGGGTCGCGAACTGATAGATTCCGGTTGCATACCCCGCAGGGCCCGTCACATTCCGGAGCGCAACGCTGTGTCAGCTCGCCTCGCCCGGCACGTTCCCGCTCCGTGCGCAGATACCGCTGATTGACGCCGAGGTCGACAGAGGCCCAGGGCAACGAGTCCTCAAACTCGAATGGACCCATTGCGCGCTCTGCAACTGCGCGGAATCGTTCAGTTTCGGCAAGTTCCCGCCAGAGCGGTATCTGCGCGTGCTCGTCCCACGCGTCCAGGCGCGCGCCATTTTCGAACGCAGCTTCGATCAGGTCTGCAGTCTGTATCGACCCGCGACTGATCACGCCCTCGAGCCATGATGATTCAGGATTTCCCGCCCTCAGTTTTGCACCCCGAGGAAGTGCACTCCGGATCGCTGCGACACGCTGCAGGGCTTCCGTTGTCGAAAGCTGGCGATCCCACTGAAACGGCGTGTGGGGTTTTGGCACAAACGTGCCGACATTCACGATGTATTCCATCGGTACCGCTCTTCGCAGCCGGCGAACATAATCGGCGATCTGGTCCGCCTCATCACCGTCCGCAGACTCACCGGCTTGGCCGGTTTTGGGAAGCCCGATCATGAAATACAGTTTTGCGTGTTGCCAACCGCGAACTCGCGCCTCTCTGGCGATCTCGATAACGCGTTCCAGGGGTACCATTTTGTTGTTCACGGCCTGTCCGAGCTCATCAGCACTTTCCACCGCAAAGGTGAGCCCGGAACGTTTTCCTTTGGAGATCGCCTCAAAGATCGGTAGTGTTACGGAATTGACGCGCAGTGACGGTAACGCGAACGACACTCCCTGTCCGGAGAAACGCTTCGTCAGGCAGTTCACCAGCTCCACAAGGTCCCGATAATCGCCGGTGCTGAGAGATGACAGCGAGATCTCCCGGTATCCGAGATGTTCGACCAGCCACTCCACCTCCCGGAGGATCTGCCCGATCGGCTTCATACGGTACGGACGGTAATAGACGCCGGCGTGACAGAAGCGGCACCCTTGCGGGCATCCGCGCATGATTTCCACAACGCCATGGTCCTGAATAACCGCTATCGACGGCACGGGAAACCCGGCACCGAACGTCGTCTCAATCGGATCAGCGGCGACAACACCGCCCCCGTTTCCCTGCTCGCCAAAACCCGACCAGATCGCCCGGCGAGTGCGTTCATTGGACGTCGGAATCCATACCGCCGGATTGTCATCCAATACTGACAGGAGCGCCGAACGGGGCGCTCCCTGCGCGCGGAGTTCCGCCATACGGGAGATGAGTGCCGGAAGGACCCCTTCCGCCTCACCGATGAACACACCGTCGACGAACGGTGCCATTGGCAGCGGGTTGGTCGCGCCGGGACCACCCAGGATAACCAGCGGATCCGATTCGCCGCGGTCGGCGGCGCGCAGAGGTACCCCGCCGGCCTTCAGAATCGTCAGTACATTAGTCGCCAGAAGCTCGAATCCGAAAGAAAAAGCGAGCACGTCATGCTCGTGCACGGGCACGCCGGTCTCGAGGGTGTATAACGGCACACCGGCGCGCGCAAGTTCGACTTCAAAATCCGGAGCGGGAACAAACACCCGTTCACAGGCAACGCCGGGAAGACGATTGAGCAGACCGTAAAGGAGCTTGATCGCCGTATTTGACATTCCGACTTCGTAGAGTTCCGGGAAACTCAACGCAATTCGAAACGGAACTTCGTCCCACGACGAGATACTGCCCCACTCGCCCCCCACGTATCGACCGGGTTTTTCCACGCGGTTGAGAATCGTTCGGAGATCTTCCGTCGGAGAAATGCGTGTCATCAGTACTGAGACCGGTGCTGGTAGATGCTCATCAACATTCCGATGCCGATGAGCGCGGTCCACAACGACGACCCCCCGTACGAAACGAGGTACAGCGGTATTCCGGTAATCGGCATTATACCAACTGCCATGCCGACGTTGACCATGAAGTGAAAGAAAAACAGGCCGACGAGCCCGGCACTCACGATTGAGGCAAATCGGTCACGCGCGGAAGCCATGATATAAATGCCACGAAAGATAATGATCATGAAGAGCAGGATCACCACCACAACACCGACAAACCCCCATTCTTCGGCCAGAATGGAAAAGATGAAGTCAGTACTCTGCTGGGGAAGATACTGATAGTGACTTTGGGTACCCTGCAAATACCCCTTTCCGAACAGACCACCCGACCCGACCGCAGTCACAGATTGAATGATATTCCAGCCTGCTCCCCGCGGATCGACGTAGGGATCGATAAAGACGATCAGCCGCATGATCTGATATTCCTGAAGAACGCGGCGCGCAGCGTAGGCCACCGGAATGGAAAGAATAACCATCGAGAAAACGTATATCAGCCAGAAGAAAATCCGCCGTTGTGTCAGCCGGAGTCCAAGTCCGGCGACGGCAATCGCAACCAGGAGTCCAAGTGCAAGCAGGCGGAGCGCCTGCGGATCGCGCAATGCGTTGATAAACGCAATCGGCTGCGCCGCAAGGTACTGGTCCCACACGGGAAGCACAGTGAAAAGCGCGACAAGCGCCCCTGTTCCGCCGAAGAACGCCAGATGATGCCCCCTGGCGCCGGCGGCAAAGGCGACAAAGAGAAAAATCGGAAAGTAGACCATCGCCGATCCAAGGTCCGGCTGCAGCAGGACGAGGACAGTCGGTATCGCGGTAATACCCAGACCACCAAGAAACCCGGTAAGCGAACGGGCACGATACGGATTTTCCGCATAATAGCGCGCCAGAATCAGGATTAATGCGATCTTTGCAAACTCTGACGGTTGAACGCCGAACGGACCAATCCCGATCCAGCTTCGGGCCCCGTTCACCACACGCCCCACCGCAAGGGTCAGCACAAGAAGCCCCATGACGGCGGCAAACACACCAAGCGCCGGACGGCGCAACTCGCGATAGTCGATAAACGTCATCGCGATAAGCAGGACCAGACCTGATGCAGCCCAGAGAATCTGACGGATATACTCGTTACTGACAACCTGTCCTGATGCGGTAACGCCACTTGAAAATATAAACAGCACCCCGACGGTCATCAGCGCGACCGTTGCGGAGGCGATATACAGGTCGATTTCGAATATTGATCTCGAAGACATCACCGGATCCTCACAGATACCACAACGGGCGGGGCCCCTGCCGCAGGTCTGCCACCGCCTCGTCAAAGCTCAAACCCTTGAAGTAGCCGTGAAGAATGATATTGGCCGCTTTGGGCGCCCACCAGTCCCACTCGTTACTCGCATCTATCATCACAACGACCACAATCTGCTCTTCCGCCGGCACATCCTCACCATAGGGCGCGTAGGCGACGAACCAGCTGGTCCAGTTGGTTTCGGAACCGACCTCGCCTGTGCCCGTTTTACCGGCACTTTCGACCGCGTCGGTGGTAATCACCACGTTGGCGGTTCCTTCGGTAATAACCGCGCGCATCGCAGATCGGACTTCAGCGAGCGTTTCCCGGCTTATATCTGCTTCCCGCACTATTTCCGGTTCGGTCCGGTCCACCACTACACCGGTGACGGGGTCCCGAATCTCTTTGAGAAGATGAGGGCGAAACACAACGCCGTCGTTTACGATCGCCGCAACCAGTCCCGCCTGTTGAATCGGGCTGACCTGAAGAAACCCCTCTCCAATCGACATGTTAACTGTGTCACCGCCAACCCAACGCGTGTTGTACGTCTGCTCCTTCCACACCGGTGACGGAACGAGGCCCGCGACTTCTCCCGGCAGGTCAACGCCGGTTCTCCGTCCGAGACCGAGACGTGCGGAATAGTCGATAATTTGATCGACCGACAGGTGCTGGCTGCCCATCGTCCAGTAATAGACGTTGCACGATTGCGCCAACGCTGCCGTCAGATCAACAGGGCCGTGTCCGTATTCCAGCCAGTCGTTGAACACCCGATTTCCGTAGGGGAATGTTCCGGTACAGTTGATCTCCTGCTCAGGTGGGAAGGCGTCCTCTTCAAAAATCGCAGTAGTCATCAATATTTTGAACGTCGATGCCGGTGCCGCGACCGATTGAATTGCGCGATTCAAAAATGGGGAGCGTCGATCAAGCGCCAGGGAGCGAAACGCCTCTTGCCCGGCGATTCCAAGAAATTCGTTCGGATCATACCGGGGATAGCTGACCATCGCGAGTATTTCCCCGTTTGACGGCCGCATAACGACCACCGATCCGACACGTGGGCCGAGGGACTCCTGTGCCAGCTCCTGGAGATCTGCGTCGAGGGTCAGAACAAGGTTCATTCCCTCTTCCGGTGGAATCAGCTCCTCGTTTTCTCCGACCCTTCTCCCCCGGGCGTCAACGGTCCGAAAGCGGCGGCCGTCATTACCGCGTAACAGCGTGTCGTATTGTTGCTCAATTCCACTCTTACCCAGAACGCTCGCCGCCGTGTACCCTTCGTTGAAAAGTACTTGCAGCTCCTGGGGTGTTATTTCGCCCACGTAGCCAAGCACGTGACTCATCAGTTCGCCGTAGGGATAGCTGCGTTCCGGCTTCGTATACCACGATACCCCGGGAAGGGCCTGTATCCGCTCCGCGATCGCGTTGAGCTCTTCGAGGTTAAGTCCGGACACAATTTCGATGCCCTGGAGCGTGTTTCCACCTCGCCGGTTCATCCGGGTGCGCATTTCATTGACATCCCGGTCCAGGAGCTCACCTACCCTGATCAGCGTCCGGTCAAGCTCACCGGGAGGGACTTCCGTCGGGGCAATGGTGACCGCGAAGGAAGTCCGATTCGCCGCAAGAACCGTCTGTCCCGAGCGGTCGAAAATCCGGCCACGCCGGGCAAATATCGGTTCACTTCGGCTTGCGTTTTGCTGCGCCCGGTTCAAGTACAGGTACCCGTCAAGAACCTGCATCTCGAAAAGGTGGGAAATATAACCGAGAAACACCACCCCGAGTACGATCGCAAGCGCAATGACGCGTCCTTTCGAGATGACCGTTTCGCGCTGCACAGGGCTCATGAGAGTCCACCCCGTCGTTCAAAGCGGTTTGCGACGCGCCGCAGCAGGAAGAAGATAACCGGAGCGAACACGACAGTGAGGAGGAGTTCAATCAGCGTCGTCGCCGTGACCAGCTGTCCGGTCATTGCGGCCATACCAAACAGTATGGTCAAAGCGAGGGTCAGTAAAAATCGGATCACAAAACCGATAAGAACCAGCAACATCGGCGTGAGAACGGTATCACCACGTATGTTCCCGTTTGTCAGCCCAAGTACGGCGGAAACCCCCATTCGCACAAGTGCAAAAAACCCGAGCGGAGCCGCACTCAGAACGTCTTCCACCAGACCGACGCCGAAACCGGTCAACTGTCCCCGCTGAACACCGCGATAATGGGCGTGGTAAACAAGGACGATCAGAACAAGATCGGGTCGCGTCCCGAAAAATTGCACGTCGCTGAGCCATGTGGTATCCAGAAGGGCGATGATGATTGCGATGGAAACGACGATCACGTTCATCATCACCGGTTCCCCGAGTTGGTTAATACGAAGACGTATTCGAGACGACCAAAGTCGACAACGGGATCAACAGAGATCTGAAGGGCGGTCTCGTAGAACGGCGCATTGACTCGGCTCACCCGTCCTACCGGCAGGTCCGGCGGGAACAGTGAATTAAGCCCCGAGGTGGTGATCAGATCGCCGTAGCTTATCTCATTTCGCGCGTTCCGTTGGACGTACCGCAAGACGAGCGGGTCGTCCTCGCGGCCGGTACCCTGCAGGAGTCCGTCAAAGCGTGACATCTCCAATCTGGCGGCGACGTAGGAACCTGCGGCAAAAACCGGGAGGACAACTGCCGTTCCTCCGGAAACCTCCGACACGCGCCCTACAAGCCCCTCTCGCCCACCTATGAACGCGATCACCGCCTGGTTTGGTTGTACGCCGTGCCGGCTTCCCCGGTTGATTGTGAACGACGAAAACAGCCGTCCCGCCTCTTTGGCGATCACCCGGGCGGCGAGAAGCGGTTCTTCCGTCCGCGCCACGAAACCCAGTTGACGCCGGAGGCGCACGTTTTCTTCGGTCAACGCTGCGATGTTGCCCTCGAGACGCTGGTACTCTTCCAATTCTTCAAGGAGCCCCTCGTAGTCTTCTCGCAGACGCCGCAGCTCACCGACCGACCGAACGGTACCGGAAACGGTTCTGCCGATCGCCGACAGCATATGCTGTCCCCCGGAGAACACGCCACGGGCAAACTGCTCGGGCTCAAAACGGTCAATACCATTTGTCAGCCCGATAGATACCAGCCCAACAACGGTCAAAGCGATCGTCGTGTACAGCGTCTTTCGGGACTGCTTCATCGATTACAGGTTGCGGTATATGTTATTTTCGTGACGCAGGCCTTTTTCATACTCAAAGTACATTCCGGCTCCCAATGCAACGCAGTTCATCGGATCCTCTGCAAGAAACGCCGGTACCCCCGTCTCATTCGAGATCAGCGTGTCAAGGCCTTTCAGCAACGAGCCACCTCCGGTGAGCACGATTCCACGTTCGACGATGTCGGCAGCCAGTTCGGGCGGTGTCTGGCCGAGCGTGCGTTTGATCTCTTCGATAATGGCCGTAATCGGTTCCTGCAGGGCGTCGCGAACCTCCACGCTGTCAATTTCCAGGCGGCGTGGCAAGCCGGTGATTGCGTCGGTGCCCTTTATTTCCATCTTTTCAATCTTTTTGTCGGCGGTGGCATTTCCAATCCGTTTTTTAAGATCCTCGGCGCTGCTTTCACCGATTATGAGATTGTGAACCTGCCGCACATGTTTGATGATAGCCTCATCGAATTCGTCGCCACCCAGGCGGATCGCGTTGGTAACAACCATTCCCCCGAGGGAGATGACGGAAATCTCGCTTGTCCCGCCACCGATGTCGCAGATCATATGACCGGCAGGCTCAAAAATTGGAATGTTGGCCCCGATTGCGGCGGCAAGAGATTCCTCGATAACCCGTACTTCCCGAGCGCCGGCCTTTTCAGCACTTTCGATCACCGCGCGCTTTTCGACATCGGTAATACATGAGGGAACGCCAATTACCATCCGCGGTTTCACAAACCACCGACGTTGCAACACCTTGGAGATGAAGTAACGGATCATCTTTTCCGTCGTCTCGAGGTCGGCGATGACACCATCACGTAATGGTCGGATCGCGATAATGTCACCGGGAGTTTTCCAGAGCATTCGCTTGGCCTCTTCTCCGACCGCGACGACTTTTTTTGTCCCTCGCTCGACCGCCACAACCGACGGTTCACTGGCGACGATTCCCTTACCTCGAATGTAAACAAGTGTGTTACACGTCCCAAGGTCGATCCCGATATCAGATGAAAAAGCAGCAAGAACGGTCTTTTTTGCCATGTGTCAGCATCCCTCCGCAGTTGTGAGCTAATATTCCTGTAAACGCTGTAAAGATTCAATATGGTTCGGGTCGAGACGAACCGCTTCTCGCCATTCATACCGCGCCAAATTGTTATCTCCCATCGCGAGATACGTCTCTCCGAGCCCGTAATGCGCAGCGACGGAGGATTCATTCATTTCCAGCAGTTCATTATACATTGCAATCGCATCGTCCCAACGCTCCTGCATGCGGAACGAGCGACCAGCCGATTCGAAGGTGTGTTGCATCACCGCAACATCGGCGTTTCCAGCACGAACCTCCTCAAGAAGGCGATCCGCTTCCAGAAATCGTCTTTCTTCAATTAAGAGATCCGCAAGGTTCACCTTGTGAACCGCTTCATCACCAACCTCGATCGCCTGTTCAAAATAGGTGATCGCATCTTCGTTGAGGCGCAGTTCCCGCGACGCCAGGGCGAGGTACTCAAGCAGGTCAAGTTGATTGACCCCCAGAGATCGCGCTTCGATAAGCTGCTCGATCGCCGAATCGTAGAAGAACACCCCCCGGTGAAAAAAAGCTTTTCCCAAAATATAGCGGATCTCCGCTTCAAGCCGCGGCTCCTCAAGAAGCAGAACCCGGTGAAGGTCCTGGACCGTACCAATGAGCAGTTCCTGTGTTCGTTCCTCGTTTACCTCCTGCATCGCAAGGTAAAACCGGGCGAACCCCCGAAGGGAGAGAGCTGTTTCATCGAGCGGATAATCCTCAAGGCGTTTGTCCGCTACCTCGATAAGTGCCGCATATTCGCTGGCGTTCCACAGTTCAACGATATCCTCGGTATTTTCCGTTTCCGCAATCGGAAAGATCGGGGCGCGCGAACGGATTGTGAACACGACCACGGCCGCTACAAGTGCGACAAGCAGTGCAACGACAAGAACCAACGCCACAGCACCGCCGGAACGGCGCGGTTTCGCTGTGGCAAATCGGGATTCGGGAAGCCTCATAAGCTAATGAACGCCTTTATCGATATGTATGTGTGTTGCCACAAACCCACACGCCCGGAACCGCGACGTGAATCGGGGAAAAAGGGGTCGGTAAGCCGGATTCTGTCGTGGGTCACCATCTATCTTCACCGTCGATCTCCCGCCGGTTGTAGCAACCTACCCGCGGATTGTATGGACAAGCGATCCATCCGCTGCTTGGTCTTGCTCCCGGTAAGGTTTACCATGTCGCTTTCCATTACTGGAAAACCGGTGGGCTCTTACCCCACCGTTTCACCCTTACCGCACGGGCGACGCCCCTGCGGCGGTTTGTTTTCTGTGGCACTATCTCGTGCATCCCCGAGGATGCAGCCGGGGGTTACCCGGTACCGCGCTTTCCGGAGTCCGGACTTTCCTCTCCACGCCCGCAGGCGTACAGCGGTAACCTGACCCCTCATTTCCCGTCACGAAGCCTTAGTCGTCGATCTCCTCTTCTTCAAAATCGTCTTCCGTTTCGGCATCGTCATCACCTTCGCTTTCGCTTTCGTCGTCAAGGAGGTCGTCTTCATCATCATCGGAGCTTTCTTCGGTCTCTTCGACGTCATCGTCGCCGGCGTATTCGGCGGCCTCCTCCGGCGTCAGCTCATCTTCGTCACTCAAGTCGGTCAATTCCGCCTCTTCAAACAGATCGCCGTCGAACTCATCATCTACCAGATCAAGCAACGACTCTTCATCCGACTCAGAGAAACCGGTCTCTTCGAGATCTGCGTCGTCGTCGGTATGGAAGACAATTTTTGAGCAATACGGACAAAACAAAATCTGATGGCACTGACTGACGTCGTTCACAAAAATATAAGGCACAATCAACTGACATCCCGTGCAGACGCCGTTGCGGATCGGAACAATCCCTTCGCCCTCTTTGCTTTTAATGATCCTCTCAAACTTGAACAGCAGTTCCTCATCGAGCCCCGGTATCGTTTCGTCTTCGCTCCTGCCAAGCTCGATAAGCATCTCTTTTCGGTCCGCGGTTTCGCTGTCAATTTTGGCGCGTTCCTGCTCGAGTTCCTCTTCTTCAGTCTTAATCATCGTCTCTTCCCGTTCAAGACGCGTTCGCTGCTCTTCAAGATCCTTCTCTTCCCGCTGAAGATCACGGCGAAACTGCTGCTCCCGGTCGGAGGCGTCACGAATCTCCTTCTCGAGCGCGTCGTATTCCCGGGCGGTGCTGATCTGGTCCATCTGGGATTCATATTTCTCCCGGTCCGATTCAGCCTCCTGAAGACGCACGCGAAGATCCGCCACGCGCCGCCGCGACTCTTCGAATT
>JAQIBO010000157.1 GCA_027859055.1 Spirochaeta sp. | reverse complement strand
GGAGCAGCGCCTCCACCGCGGAGAGCCGCACCGTTCGCGGTGCGACGCACCCGGCAACGACGCGGGCGTCCGTCACCGTACCATCCTCCACCGTCACCCGCACTGCGGCGCTTACGATGGGAAGCGAGATATGCGAGCGCGATTCCTTGACTGCGCGACACACCCCGCGTACCGGCGGTACGCGGAATTGCAGGATCAGGGCGGTATCGTTTCCGGCAACGTAGGTTTCCACCGGAACGGGCCCGTCTACCGTCTCCGCCACCGCGTCGAGGGCAATCAGCGCGGGGATCAGGTAGGAGTCCGGCCGCCGGGCGGCGACGTTGCCGCCGATTGTCGCGATGTTGCGGACGCTTCGGGTGGGAATAAACCCGGCGGCGTCACGGAGCGCCTGGGGAATCGCCGCGGCTTCCGCGAGGGTCTGAAGCGTCACCCCGGCACCGATAATAACGTCCTCGCCATCGGCGCTGATCTGGTCCAGGCCCAACGCGTCAAGACTGACCACACGTTCCACCGAGCCGCCGTAAGTGCGGTAGGTTGCGTTGTTGAGTTGCGTGCCGCCGGCGAGGTAGAGGTACCCCGCCTTTCGTAACTTCACCGCCTCCTCTATCGATTCGGCGCGTCGAAACTCTGTTATCATGACCGGGCTCCTCCGGTTTCAAACGCCTTCACCTTCTCGTTAAACTCGGTAATCAGTTTATCGATCTGCGGACGCAACGCCTGGATCCGCGTCCAGTAGTCACGGTCGTACCACTGCGCCTGGATCTCCTCATAGCTTTTTCCCTGCTGCTCCACCCAGGTGTAGTATTTCAGGTTGTGGATCCGCTTTTTGTCCTCGTAGCGCAATTCCAGAAGCGCGTCGGTTCGAATACCTCTGAGAATCGCGAAATCAGCGATCGCTTCATCCCGCGTGTACGGTCCCCGTTCCGCCTCCAACTCCTGCAGGCGCGAGGTGTACAGCGCCTCCGAGTCGGTGAAGTTGGTCATCACGATGTCTTCACCGGTAAGCTCGTAGTACTTGGCAAACTTGATCGCGGTGATGACGTTACAGACGCCGCTGATACCGAGCGTATCAAGCTGGTCCACAAACGCCGCGTCGACACCCTTCGATCTGAGGTCTTCCCGTCCCACCGGCTCGTTGAACAGGCGAAAGAGGCGCATCGTGTCCTCGTCGTCCACGGCGACGACCATGTCGGTGTTCTTGACGTTGTGAATCCACGGCACGTGTTTGTCACCGATCCCCTCAATCCGATGCCCGCCGAATCCGTTGGCCAGGAGCGTGGGACACTGCGACGCCTCGGACACCGCCAGTCTGGCGCCGGGGAAGACGGTCTTGAGGTACTCTCCCGAGGCGGTGGTTCCGGCGGAACCGGAGGAGACGCAGGTGCCGGCGACGCGGTCGCGGGGGCCCATCACCTCTTTCAGCACCTTTTCCATCGCCGGGCCGGTCACCTCATGGTGCCAGAGGTGATTTCCCATCTGCTCAAACTGGTTGAAGATAAAGATCTCGCCGCCGCGTTCGGCGTTGAGCTCATGGCACTTGTCAAAGATCTCTTTGACGTTGCTCTCGCACCCGGGGGTGGCGATCGTCTCGTCGGCCATCGTCTCCAGCCACCGAAAGCGCTCCTGGGACATCTCCTCGGGAAGAATCGCCACGGATTTGCACGCCAGCAGGCGGGAGATGTAGGCGCCGCCACGACAGTAGTTGCCGGTTGAGGGCCAGACGGCGCTGTTCTTTTCCGGATCAAACTGGCCGGTAACCAGCGCCGGCGCCAGGCAGCTGTAGGAAGCGCCCACTTTGTGCGCGCCGGTGGGAAACCACTTGCCCACCAGTCCGATAATCCGCGCGGGGACACCGGTGAGGGAGCTCGGGATCTCCAGGTAGTTGACCCCGGTATAGGCACCGCCGCTGTCCACCGGTTCGTTCTCCCAGGTCACGCGAAAGAGGTTCCGCGAGTGGACGTCGTCGCGACCGATCTTTTTCAGCTCAGCGACAATTTCCGGCGGAACGGTCTCGGGGTTCACCATGTTCTCATAGGTGGGCAGGCGGATCCCCTGCTTGGCACACAGTCGGGCGTTGCGTTCAATCTGCGCGTCGTGTTTTGTTAAGTCGATCATGTTATCTCCAGTTTATTGAGGAATTCTCCCAGTGAGTTCAGGGCAACGGTACGGCGGTACGCCGCGGTGGAGCGTTGGTCGTCGATTGGCCGGATCACCGCAGCGGCGGCCTCCATGACGGCGTCGCGCCGCGCCCCTTCGAGAACGCGCCGTTCCGCCTCGCCCAGGCGTATTACCGTCGGCGCCACCGCCCCGACGGAAAATCGAAAATCGGTGATCGTGCCGTTATCGACGCGGGCGTATCCCGCCGCCGACAGCTTGGAGAGCGCGTTGGCTTTGCGCGTTCCCACTTTCCGGTAATACCACACTCCCGCCGGCAGAACGGGAACGGTGACCGCCGTCAGGATCTCGTCGGCGGCAAGCACGGTAGCGCCGGGACCGGTAAAGAACTCGGTAATCGGAACGGTTCGGCTGCCGAGCAGGGAGGTCAAAACAACATCGGCATCGTGGACGTACAACGGCGGGATCGTATCCCCCGCCGGAGAGGCGTTACAGATGTTTCCCGCCATGGACGCGCGGTTCCGGATCCCCGG
Organism: Spirochaeta sp.; assembly: GCA_027859055.1. Classification (GTDB taxonomy): domain Bacteria; phylum Spirochaetota; class Spirochaetia; order DSM-27196; family Alkalispirochaetaceae; genus Alkalispirochaeta. The sequence goes on along the minus strand of JAQIBO010000157.1, from coordinate 7,426 downwards.
CGCGGCGACCAGTTCCACCGCATCGCGCAGGAGCGGCGGGATATCCGGGTGGTCAAGCATCTGCGTCATCGTGACCCCCGCCCCGATCGTGATCGCCGCATCGGCAACCGTAATCGACTGAAGCTGTTCGATCGCGTCGAGGAAGAGAACCGGCCCGGGTATCTTCGGCCCCGTCCCGGTATAGCCGCGGTGGCGAACCATCAAGTCGGTACCGCCGAAAAACGGGGTCGCTCCGGTCCGCGTGCGCAACGCGAGCGCCTCGTCCAGGTCACGGGGGCGTAACGTTTCGGTGGAGGCTACCATGTAAAACCATCCTCTTCAGCGGCGCGCTCCGCTGCCAGATGCACGCCGTCAACGATCATGTCGTATCCGGTGCAGCGGCAGATATTGCCGGAAATTCCGTGGCGAATCGCAGCCTCATCCGGATCGGAATTGCGGCGCAGCAGATCCAGCGACGCCAACAGGATGCCGGGGGTGCAGAACCCGCACTGCGCCGAGTGTGCCTCGGTAAACGACTCGACCAGGCGCGTACCGGCGGCGGTCTCGCGGACGCCCTCGATCGTGGTCACATCGGCCCCGACGATCTGTTGCACTGGGACGAGGCAGCTGTTGGCAAGCGCTCCGTTGATAAAAACGCTGCACGCCCCGCACTCACCTTCACCACACCCCTCTTTGGTGCCGGTCAGCCTGCACTCCTCGCGCAACACATCGAGAAGGCGGCTCATCGGTTCAACGTCCACCGTCTTCTCGGTGCCGTTCAGTTGAAAGGTAATCTTCATCGCATGATCTCCATGATACGTTCCGGCGTGAGGGGAATCGATGAACACTCCCGTCCCAGCGCCTGCCGCACGGCGGCGCAGTACGCGGCGTGCCCGCCGTCGTGGACCATCTCTCCCATCCCTTTGGCGCCGAACGGTCCAAACTCGTAGGGGTTGTTCAGCGTCACCGCAGTGGTCCGCGGAAAATCGAGGCTGGTGGCGATGATGTAATCCGCCATCGAGCGTTGCCTGAACACGCCCTCACCGTCGACTTCCAGTTTCTCCAGCGAACCGTATCCAAGGGCCTGGCTCATACCGCCCTGAATCTGCCCCGCTACAACGCGGTCGTCGATCGGCACACCCACATCGTAGACGCCCCAGGCGCCGAGCACCGCCGGTTCCCAGCTGACCGGGTCCACCGACACCTCAACGACGTTCACCCCCCAGCCGTAGGCGGCGTAGGCGTCACCGGTCAGCGTCTCCTGATCCCATTTCATCTGCGGAGGCATCGTGTAGTGCTTTTCAACCTCCTGCGCCTCCCCCGGTTTCCACTGCGCTTTGAGCTCCTTCGCAGCCTCCTGTACCAGGTACCCGACGATCATGATCGTTCGGCTGGCCACGGTCGGTCCCGAATCGGGCACTTTGTCCGTATCGGGGTTGTCGTATCCGATCTCTTCGGCGGGAATTCCGAGAATCGCACCGGCAACTTTGCGGAACGTCGTCTGCGGCCCCTGGCCCATATCCATACTCGCTACCAGGATTTCGACGTGGTCATCGGCATCTTTCCGTATTGTGGCGACGCCCTTGATGATGCGCTGTTCCCCGTCACCGGTGAAGCCGCACCCGTGGTTGAACACGGAGATCCCGATTCCGCGCCACGGATCCCGGTCATAGCGTTCCCGCTTCGCTTCAAAGTCGGACAGCTCTGTCGCCTTGTCTATGAGACGGTCGATGATCACGTCCTCGCGGATCGTTCCACCGGTGATCGTCGGGTCCCCCGTTTTCAGGAGATACGGCCGACGCAGGGCAACCGGCGGAAGGGCAAACTCCCCGGCGATGCGCTCCATATGCATCTCCAGGGCGAAGAGCGCCTGGGGCGCGCCGAAGCCGCGAAACGCCCCGGATGGGACGGTTGTCGTCGCAACCGCCCGTCCATGGACGCGGACGTTGGGGATGTTATACGCCCCGTTTGAGGTAAAAATCGCCCGCTGCAGCACGATCATCGAGTAGCTTTCGTAGGCGCCACCGTCAAGGAGGACGTCAAACTCCATGCCGAGAATCCGGCCGCTCCCGTCGTGGGCGGTACGGACGGTGGTACGCGAGGGATGGCGCTTGGAGGTCCACGCCATGTCCTCGGTCCGATCAAAGATCATCCGCAGGGGTTTGCCGATCTTGAGCGCCGCCACCGCCAGGGGCGCCGCCATGATCTCCGGGTAATCTTCCTTCCCGCCGAAGGCGCCGCCGGTGGTCGCCTCGATCACCTGGACCGCGTAGCCCGGACCGATCGTCTCCTCTACCGCGTGTTTGACGTAGTACGGGCACTGGAGCGAACCGTGGATGACCACCTTGTGTCCCTCCGCCGCAGGCCAGACCACCAGCCCCTGAGGCTCCATATACAGCTGTTCCTGAAACCCCGTCTCGTAGGTCCCCTCCACAACGCGCTCAGCCGTGGCAAACGCCTGCTCCGGATCCCCTTTCACAACGGTGAACTCCGCGTAGATGTTGTCCGTACCGTGCATCGCGCCGCCCACGCACGCCAGCCCCTCATCAAGGGTTACCGCCGGGGGAATCGGGTCGTAGTCCACGGTGATTTCGCCGAGAATGCGGTCAACCTCCCGCGGGTCGGGACCGGCAACGATGAGCATGATCTGGCCTTTGTAGCGGATTTCGTCGACGGCAAACGCGGGCCAGTCGGTCTTGATCAGCGCGACGTGGTTGTGCGCCGGGACATCGGTATGGTCCACCACGAAGTACCCTTCCGGCAGGTCCGGAAGGTGTACCGCTTTCACGCGGCCGCGGCTGAAGGTGGAGCGGTAAAAACGCGCCGTCAGCGCGGTTTCGTAGGGGATGTCGGCGATGTAGGCGGCGCCCCCGCCCGCTTTTGCCCTGCCGTCCGGTCGCGGTATCGACCGGGATATGTCACGTTTCATACGCTCTCCAGCCCTTTTCGCGCCGCGTCAACGTCCTTGAGGCCGTTCCCGGTTATGAGAACCACCACCGACGCGTCCTTCGGAAGTTCGTCCTGTATCGCACTGAATCCGGCCCATGCAGCGGCCGCCGCGGGTTCCGCAAACAGCCCCGTATGCGCCGCGAGGTCGCGCTGCGCCGCCAGAATTTCTTCATCGGTAACGGTGACCGCCCGGCCATGGTGACGCTGCAGGCGGCCCAGTGCAAAGTACCCGCCGCTCGGAACCTCTACGGAGATCGAATCCGCCACCGTATGCGCCGGCACCGGCGAGGCAAACGCGCCGTCCCGCAGCGCCGTAGCGATCGCCGCCGAACCGGTGGCCTGCACCGCAATTATCGTGGGCATGCGGTCGGCGATACCCAGGGAGACCAGGTCCTCAAATCCTTTGTAGACGCCGCTGATAATCACGCCGTCCCCGGTGGAGACAAACACGTAGTCCGGGACGGCGTAGGCGAGTTGACGAAAGATCTCCAGGGAGACCGTTTTCTTGCCCTCGATCGTGAGGGGGTTGTGTCCGGTGTTGCGGGAGAGTCCACCGTGCTCGGCGATAAAGCGCATCGATTGGGCAAACGCCTCATCGTAGGTGCCCTCTACGCGGATCACCTCGGCGCCGTACTGCTGCGACTGAACCAGCTTTGCCACCGGCGCCGAGGCGGGAAGGTACAGCCGTACGGGGATGCCCGCGGCGGCGCCGATACCGCACATCGAACTGCCGGCGTTGCCGGTGGAGGAGACGACGATGCGTTCAACCCCCTCACGCCGCGCGAACGCGGCGACGAGATAACTGGCCCGGTCCTTGAGGGATCCGGTCGGATTGCACGAATCGTCCTTGAGAAAGAGGCGCGGAAACCCGCTGCGCCGGCGAAGTCGCTCCGGTTCCCACAGCGGCGTATTTCCCACGGGAATCGGCGGAAACCACTGCGGCTCCACCGGCAGCAGATCCGCCACCGTCCAGTCCGTCGGGGGCCGTCCGGAAAGCACGACTTCGAGAATCCCGCGAAGCGGAACGTCATCGGTCTGTTCGGCGGAACACCGATCGCACAGAAGGCGATCGGGAGTTATCTCGTATTCCGCTCCGCACTGACTGCACCGGTACGAAAAATCCATTACTTCTTCCCGGAACCGTCCAATGCGTAGGGAAGCATCGCGTAAAACGCGCTGCATATCTCCAGGTCGTCCACACGGGAGATCTCGTTGGGCGCATGCGCCTGGTCTTCGTCACCGGGGCCAAACCCGATTCCCGGAATTTCGTGTAATCCCGTCGCGGCAACCAGATTAGTGGAAAAGGTCCACTTGTCGATCACCGGCGGACCGCCCATGAGCGCCTCGTACGCCTGCGCCCCGGCCTGCACGATCTCGTGGTCTTCCGGCGTCTTCCACGACGGAAAGAAGAGCTCCTGAGAGTAGTCGGTGTTTTTCCACCCCCGCTCGGTGTAATGCGGAAGCGTCACCTCAACCGCCGATTCGTCCTCGCCGATCGCTTTGGCGATGTACTCCCTGACCTGGGCGATCGCCATCTCTTTGGTCTCGCCCCACGTGATGCGCCGGTCAAGGTACAGCAACGCCTGGTCGGGGACGGCGCATTGCGACGGGCCGTGCACGTGGATCTGGCTCACCACGATGGAACCTTTGCCGAGGAACCCGTCCTCGTCGGGTTTGAGGTCCTCGTTCAGTTGCTCCAGCGCCAGCACGGCCCGCGCCGCCTTGTAGCCGGCGTTGACGCCGCGCTCCGGGGCGGAACCGTGGGAGGAGACGCCTTTGATCCGCGCCTCAATCTCCATGCGCCCGCGCTGTCCGCGGTACAGACGGCAGGAGGTGGGCTCGGTGGAAACGATGAAGTCCGGTTTGAGCTTCTCCTCCTCCACCAGGTACTTCCAGCACATTCCATCGCAGTCTTCTTCCATAACGGTAAACGTGAAGTAGACAGAATACTCCCCGGCGTAATCCATATCCTTGAGGATCCGCCCCGCGGTGAGCATCGCCGCCGCACCGCCCTTCTGGTCGGAGGTTCCGCGGCCGTAAATGATGCCATCGGCAATCTCCCCGGAAAAGGGATCCTTTTCCCACTGTGCCGGATCTCCGACTTCGACGGTATCGACGTGCCCGTCGATCGCGATCGATTTGGGTCCCGACCCGATCCGTGCCACGACGTTTCCGAGTCCGTCGATTCTGACCTCGTCAAAGCCGTACGCCTCGCATACTTCTTTCACCTTCATAATGACGTTTTCTTCATCGCCGCTGTACGACTTGATCTGAACGAGGGCGCTCAACAGCTCCGCGGTGTCGTTCCGGTACGCTTTGGCCTTGGCTCTGATTTCCTGTGCTGTTCCCATACTGTTATGTGTCTCCTTGTGTATTATGTGCGAGCGCGACGGGCGCTTCTCCGACTCCGCCGGTCACGGCGTAACCTCGTTCATGCGTTGCCACAGGCGTTCCGCCTGTCCGCGCGCTTCCCGGTAGATCCCGTCGATGTCGACGGGAAAGCGCCGCTCATCCATCACCATCTTTCCGGCGATCATCACCGACTCGACAATCCCCGAACCCATACCGAACACCAGGTGCCCGGCGATATTTTCCGGCCGCAACGGCGTTGGCGGCGTGTAATCCGCGACAACCAGATCCGCCGGGTATCCCGCCTCAACGCGGCCAAACGGCCGATGGAAGGTACGCTCCAGGACACGGTTTCCCGCCGCCAGGGCGCGCAAAAACGCGTCGGGCTGCAGCGGACCACCGCCGTCGCGGTGTTTGAAGAAGGCGGTCTGCATCTCGGTGAACATATCACCGCCGATTCCGTCGGAACCGAGGGCGAGGTTGCGCAGCTCCGGCAGGCGCTGGTTGTAGCCGACGCCGTTGTTCATGTTGGAGCGGCTGTTATGAACCAGAAACGCGTCGCGGTCGTTGATCGTCTTGATCTCCTGCGCGTCCAGGAAGACGCCGTGGATCAGCATGCTTTTGTCGTTCACCAGCCCGAACGAGTCCAGCCGGGGTATCAGTTCCGTACCGTAGGTGATGTGCGAATGGGAAACGTCCCAGCGGTCCTCGGCGAGGTGGATGTGGATTCCGCGGCCGGTCCGCTCACACGCGTCGGCGATGAGACGCAGCCCCTCGTCGGGGATGGTGCACGGGGCATGGCCGCCGATATACCCCTCCACCAGGGGAGACTTCTCGGCGGCGCGCTCCGCGTCGATCGCCTCGGCAAAGGCGATGTTTTCGGCGACTCCCGCGTGCATCCCCTCCAACCCGTAGCGGTCGGTTACCTCGTAACACGTTGCCCCGCGCAGGCCCGCAGTCTCGTAGGCGCGTTTCAGCGTGCCGAGGGAGCCCTCGATGACGTTGGCCGCGGCGTTGTGGTCGATCACGGCGGTGGCGCCGCAGCGGATCGCATCCAGTGAGGCGGTGAGGCCCGAGTAGTAAAGGATGTCCAGGTCGATCGCCTGGTCCAGCCGCCACCAGAGCTGTTTGAGGATCGAGACGAAGTCCGGCATCGGCCCAAGGTCGGCGATGATCCCCCGGGCAAGGGCGGAATAGTAGTGGGTGTGGCTGTTGACCAGGCCCGGCATGAGGATCTTGCCGTGCAGGTCGATCACACGGGTTTCGGCGCCCGGCGTTCCGCCGCCGGTTTCGACCGCAGCGATCGAATCGCCCTCGACGACAACGTCCATCCCCTCGCGAATCCGCGGCGGATCAAACTCTACAACCGTTGCATTGCGAAAAATCGTCATCGTGGTACCCCCGCTACCGCCGGCTCAACCGGTCCGAACAGACCGGGTCGCTGCTTGTACAGTTCCAGAAAGAGCGCGTAAAAGCGCGCTTCCGCTCCGTTTCCGCGCGCTGCCGCTCGGGCATCGTCCCAGGAAACGGTCTTGACGGTTCCGTCAAACCGCACCAGCAACGTCTCTTCATCTACAAACCAGCCGGGATTTTCGCTGTTGTGAAGGTCTTCCTTGAGGCTGAACACCGTCGGCTTGTCCACATAGGGCACGCCGGTGTGCCACGGACAAAAGTGGCCGCAGTTCCCGCACTCGTTGCAGTACGCATCAATGTGGACGATCTCAAAGGGATCTGAAAAGAGCGGGTTGCCGCGCACCGGCACCGCGATGTTGGCGCGGTTGGGACAGACATCGACGCATTTGTTACACACAAAATCGCACTCGAGGCAGCGCGCCTTTTCCGTAGCCCCGAAGGTCGCCGGATCGTAGTCACAGCGCGGATTGGGTTTTGCTTCTATCGCGCCCTTTTTAACCGAAATCTCCTGCAACCGGATCTCCGGATCCATGAACGGAATCGACTCTTCTCTGCGCCACTGCCCGTCATCTTTGGTGCATATCGCGTCGGCAACGCGGCGTCCATCGGCGATGCACTCACCGATTGTGGAGGCGCCGGTGCGGCTGTACCCGGCCAGGAAGTCGTTCTCTTTTTCCTCGGTCCTCCGCACTCATTCCCTAAAGCGTTCCTTGCGGTTTGCTTGCCCGATGTTTTG
>JAQIBO010000132.1 GCA_027859055.1 Spirochaeta sp. | reverse complement strand
GCATCAATAGCTTGTTTGAGCCGCCGGAGTTTCTCGTCACGATTCACCGTCACGTCCCGCGCTTGGCGGAGCAGCTTCACAAGGAGTTCTTCGTCTTCCTTCAACTCCTGCTGCCACCGGATCCGGTCCATATCCTGGATCAGTACCTTTACCTTGTTGCCCACGAGATACGGATCAAAGCTATCGTCTTCAAGTTCCACGTCCTCGATGCTCAGCTCTTCTACCGAATCCTGATGATTCTCGATGCGCTCGATGATAGAGCGGACATCGCCCAATAGTCGCTCTATCGTCAGGCTAAAGGAGTGAATCGAGCTCTCCATCCGCTTGAACAGGTTCACTCGCATCAAATGGATGAGGCTTTCTTCACGGTCGATCTGCTTGAAGACCGATCCTCCTGAGACCGTCATGTCGTATTTCCGGCCGTACGCCTCGAGCTTGTCCGGCAGTACGTACTTCAGGGGCGCGTATGCGCTGAGATTCAGCCTGCGAATGTCGCGGTTTATCTGACGTAGTTCAGGAAACTGGTCTGCGGTATCGATATCTGCTTTGACGTTTATCGGAGGGAGCCTCTTTGGAAACGGACCGACCTCACTGAGATCGTAATACTTGGCGATATGCTTTCGTGACCTCGCGATCGTGAGAAGATCTAAGAGCTTGAAGTAATCGAAGTTTAATGCATCTAAAAGGCTTTTAGCTGACCGCTCTTCTGGTACAGTCTTCAGCCACATGTTGAATCGAGTCTGCGCCTTCCGAAGCGTCTGCTCGATACTGCCAATTTCCTCTTCGTACAATGCGTCGTCTTCGCCCTCAGTGATAAACGCTACCTGGTTTTTCAGGTCGTTCATGCGATTATTGACCGGCGTCGCCGAGAGCATCAGGACTCTGGTCTTTACTCCCTTGCGAATAATCTCCTGCATCAAGCGGGAATACCGCGTCAGTCCATCTTTTCTCGGTGGGTTGTTTCTGAAATTGTGCGACTCGTCGATGACGATCAGATCGTAGTTTCCCCAGTTGATCGTCTCCAGATTGATGTCACCGGACATACCGCCTTCCCGTGTCAGGTCGGTGTGATTGAGCACATCATAGTTGAAGCGATCCGCCGCGAGAGAGTTGCGAACATCGTTCGCCGTATAGATTGTCCAGTTTTCCCGGAGCTTCTTCGGACACAAAACAAGCACTCGGTCGTTACGCAGCTCGTAGTACTTGATGATTGCCAACGCTTCAAAGGTCTTTCCCAGACCAACACTGTCGGCGATGATGCATCCGTTGTACTTCTCTATTTTGTCGATCGCACCAAGGACGCCATCTCGCTGGAAACGATAGAGTTTCTTCCATACGCGGGTGTCTTTGATTCCCGTACGAGTCTTGATGATTCGTTCTTCATCGATTTCGTCGAGAGAGTTACCAAAAAGATGGTACAACGTGAGGTAATAGGGAAGCTCCGGAGGATTGGGTTGATAGTGTCGAAGCACCTTGCTAAGAAAGATGTCTTTTCCCTCGGCAAGGCCCGTCTGGCTCGACCAGATTTGCTCGAACCACTCCCGCAACGCTTCGGTTTCCTGCGGATCGTCAGCGTGCGTATTCATGTGGAACCCATCACTCGGAACCAGCCCCAGACCACCCGCCGTGAACGGTGAGCTTCCATGAACGACGGAGTCGTCAGTTTCGTCGATATGAATATGGAGGAGGTTCTGTGTAATCGGAGTGCTTGACAGTTTTAGCTCTGTCTTCTGAGATATCCAGTCCGATAGTCGCCTGGCGACTGCAGGCAACAGAAGCGTATTGCGGAAACGTCGTTCATTGGCGTTGCCTGCCAGATTGAACTGAACGTTCCATGTCCCATCTTCTCCCAACAACCCTGGAACGATGATGTCCGCTTTATCTATGGACTTCAGATTCCGTTCAAGCGCCTGGTAGGCGGCAAGTGAGAAATCTTGCGTGAGCAATCTCACACGGCATCGGCGCGCAAGCGAATCGGCCAGTGCATCGTAGACGGTGCCCAAGTTGCGATTGTCGATCAGACGTCTCATATGGCCTGAAACCACTCCGGATCGATCTCGATGTCTTCTACGATCCTCTTCGATACAGTGATCCCGAGGCCGAGATCTTTCAATCGAACCATGAGTTCAGGGCCATCGATCAGGTCAATAGGGGTAGCACCATCTCTGGTTGCTTCCGCGATAGCGTCACGAGTAAAAGTTCCCGTCGTGATGATGAGTCCCTTGTCCGCACGACCCATCATCGCGCCCCGGAAATCGCGCACCACCGAAGACCCCACGGTATTGCGATACCGTTTGCACTGGAAGTACACGTGAAAGGAAAGGAGCCCTTGCAACTTCACAACTCCGTGGCCATCAATTCCACCGTCTCCGCTTCTACCGGTAACCTCAACCTGGTTGAAGCCCGCCTCCCTAAGCAGACGCTGTGACAGCCGCTCAAACGCGTCCGGCGTCATTTCAGTGAGGACGGATAGGAGCTTGTCCTGCCACGACAGGTCATCAGCGGCAACATCTTCATCTTCTGGAACCTCGTCTTGAGAGGGGTTCACGCGCTTCTTGTTTGCGAACTCTATGCGTACGGTTGCTTTCACGTCGCCAGGATCGACCTCCGAGGTCTTTTGGCCTTTGGCTGTGAGAGCCCAGACACCTCGTTCCGTATTGTCCACCAAGCCGTGCTTCTTCAAGTACGACTTGGCCCAGGCCGTCCGGTAGTTCAACCGGGTTTGGGATTTTCCCTCTAGCCGCTCGTACGCCTCTTCCTCAGGCAACTGGAGGATCTCAATAACTTTGTCTTCCAACTCCCGATTTGTCGCCGATCCGCCCAGGGCATGGAGGGCCCGTAGCACCGGATTGAAAAGCTTGTCGTACTTAGGAATTGCCATCTACGCTACTATACCTCCAAGATTGGTGATTGTAACATACGTGAGTAGTCTCGATAAACTCCGTAGAAGGCAGACCGCGATTCAACATGCTTTCTGGACAACGTTTTCGAGGATGTTTTTCCGGACGAGCAACGGCGCAATGGCGTCGGTGATCGCAGTGATTGCGAAGCTTGTCCAACAAAACCATCCGCGAGATACTGGAATTGAGCGGCGTCTTGGGTGTGCCACTCTTGGAAATTGGCTATGGGATCTTGTAATCGGACCATTTCTTCTTTTCGACGGAAAGTCTCGGAGCACTCCTGTCGCTGCTGGAAGGCAGCACACGATAACCGGCTGGCGGGGTGAAAAAACTCGGTCGTTCGGTCTTGATCGTTCCGGCATTCGGCGGTCCTTTTTTGCGACTGACCCATTGCTCGATCAAGTCTGTCTCCGTCATGGAATCGATTGAACAAATACCCGCGAGCACGCATACAATCGCATCGATCTCATCGTCATTCAGTTCATCCGATGGGTCGCTGATGCCCAAGTGAGTCTGAATTTTGATGCGATCTTCTGCTGTAGCGTTGGCTCCCTTATAGTGAATCCCATTCGATTCGATTCGTGACTGAATGAACGCTTTCGGATACGTTTCAAACAGGCTATCCCCGAGTTTACCGAGGATGTCTGCCTGGCCAGCGAGAAAGTGGAAGTCAGCAGTTTGAGAGCCGATGTATGTGGCGAGGGGAGGAAGCCCACCGAAGACATAGTCCACGACTCGTAGTTTGGTCTGCCAAACGAAGAGTGGATTTCGTACCCTCGGAAGGCATTGCAGATCGATAGGGATGTCAACGTAAAGGTGGTTTTCTCCGTCGGTCCATTTTTGAAGGCACTCAATAAGTTCGGAGACCTGCTTTTCGTTCCACCGTCTCGTTCCTTCGTAGCCGCGATTGAACGGATGGTCCTCGATAATGGTGATCTTTTTTTCTTCCAAGGAACCGATTGTGGTATCCATCACCACCAAGCCGGTATTGTTTCTACCCCCAAGGCCAGCTAGATCGAGCCCCCATATACATTTTGGTTGCTGTTTCTCATCCATTTACTCTTCTTCGCTTGCTGGACCCCGGTTCAAGAACTCCCGCTGCGCCGGTACCTCCGGATGTGAGCCAACTGCGTTGATCTCCCGATACGCGTCCTCGTAGCTGTATCCTTGCTGCATCAGAACGGCGACGGCGAACGCCCCGGTCCGGCCGATACCGGCGCCACAGTGTATAAACACGCGGTCCCCGTTCTCTATCCGCTCGGCGATATCGCGGGCGGTGTTCCAGAACCGACCAGCAATAAACGGCTCCGGTGCATGGAAGTCGTCGACGGGTAAGTCGATCAAATCACACTGTTCGCCACCGGCGGTTGGATTTGCGCCGTCTCTTTCTTTCAGGTGCTGCCGCCTCCATACAGAGTACTCCGGGCTGTCCGCGGCGATCTGTTCTTCCGGAGCGAGGCAAACCACCGTAGCGACCTTATTTTCCCGCATCTCCTGTAACCACGTGGAGAAGTCCCCCTCTGGGCGACCGGGTTTTTTGCGTCCCGGTATCGCATCCATAAAGCTTGTTGTTCCAATTTCTCATTGTCATCGTTGAAGTGTAGTGGTTGGCCTACGACACATAGTGTCGCAGGCAACGAAAATCAAATGCCGTACCGCCCAGCCGCCCCCGCAAACCACTCCCGGGCGCGCTCCCTGAGCTCCGATGGCTCCAGGATCTCCGCGTTGGGTCCCCACTGGGAGACCCAGAAAAGCACCTGTGACTGCTGGTTGGTGCGGAAGCGCACGATGATCCCGCCGTCGGGGAGGCGTTCCACCTCTTGGTCTGAATGCCAGCGCCGTTCGGGGATCTTGCTTGCCGCATCACCGTCAAAACGGACCGCGATGTCTGCCGCGCCTTCGTTCACAAACACGCCAAAGGATGGGTCAATGTACTGCTCAAGAGTAAATCCCTCAGGCCGTGTGAATTTCTCGTTCCGGAGCTTTGCTTTCTTGATTCGGAAGAGGGCGTAGATCCGAACTTCTTCGTGATGATGTGACCAGCAGAGGAGATACCACTCTCCCCGGTGCCCTATCAAATGTAACGGGTCGATGATGCGGATCGCTGGATCATCGTGTCCTGGCGCCTTGTAATGGATCGCAAGGGTGCGCTGTTTGTAGAGGCCCTCCCGCACCACCGACCAGACCTCTTTGTCGATCCGGGTGACGGGGTCAGAGATAACCGAGACGTGAGCGATCAAATCCTCGGAGCTGACCGTTACGTTGTCTGGCAGGAGGGTGGTGAGTCGTTCAAAGACAGACCGAAGCTCTTCGTAGTAGGGGCTATTGCGGTATCCCTCTAAGGCGCGGTCGCCGACCATCAGCGCCATGAGGTCGCCCTCGGTGAGGTCGATCCCCGGGAGCTGCCACGACATTTCGGAATAGTAGTACCCGTGGCGCCGCGGGTCGTACTCGATGGGGGCGCCGCGATCTTTCATCTTTTCCAAATCCCGTTCAATGGACTTTTGGCTCACCGTTTCGCCGTGCTCCAACTCAAGTCCTTGGGCGAAATCCTTCTTGGACGGGTAGTCCTGCCGGTACCGAAGGCGGGCGTCGATATAGGCGATGCGGCGGGTGATAGCGCGGTAACTCATGGATATAGTCTTTATCGGGTAGTCATTTATGTCAAATACTACAAGCTATTTCGATTATCCATGTCTTGGCGAAATGGTAGCGTAGAAAATGGCGAAACGGTAGCGTAAATCGTGGCGAAATGGTAGTGTAGTCTCACGCGAGAGGTGTTGATATGGATTACATCCGTCGAGTTGTTGACGACGAAATAGACGATGTGCTGCCCGAACTATCGGCCATATCGCTTGAAGGGCCGCGGGGCGTAGGCAAGACGGCAACGGCCGAACGCCGGTGTAATACGGTGCGCTACCTCGATCAGCCAGCTCAATACGAATTGGCCGATGCGGATCCGACCGTGGTGCTATCCGGAAACCCTCCGATCCTGATCGACGAATGGCAACGTGTTCCGGCGGTCTGGGATGCCGTTCGCCGGAGCGTTGATCACGGGAGCGCTCCGGGCAATTACATCCTTACCGGGTCGGCGACACCGGGACAAGCGCCGACTCATACCGGTGCAGGGCGCATCGTGCCGATACGAATGCGTCCGATGACGCTGACGGAGCGGGGTGTCGGAGTACCTGCGGTAAGCCTTTCGGCTCTACTGAAGAAATCTGTCCCGCGGCTGTCGGGATCAACCTCGGTATCGTTACGCGACTACGCAGCGGAGATTGTGAAGTCCGGTTTTCCTGCAATGCGAATGCTATCCGGACGCGCACACCGGATGCAGATCGATGGATACCTTCAGAGGATTATCGATTCCGACTTTCCGGAACAGGGAGTACCGACTCGTCGTCCTGAGCTGCTGCGGCGCTGGATTGCGGCATACGCCGCCGCAACCGCCACGACCGCTTCCTATGAGACGATACGTGATGCTGCGACGGCCGGAAACGGTGACAAACCGGCGAAGACAACCACCCAGCCGTATCGCGACGTGCTGGAGCGTCTCTGGATTCTCGACCCGGTGCCTGCGTGGATCCCATCACGAAATCATCTCAATCGGCTCTCTCAATCACCAAAGCACCACCTTGCCGATCCTGCGCTTGCGGCGAGCGCGATGGGACTCGACGTTGAAGCTCTTCTTGGAACCGAAGGTACGATGCTTGGGAATCTGTTTGAATCGCTGGTTACATTGAACGTTCGCGTGTTCGCCCAGCAGGCGGAAGCGTCGGTCGGTCACCTCCGTCTGCACGGGGGCCGACACGAGATCGATCTGATTGTGGAGCGAAGCGACAAGAAGATCCTCGCGATCGAAGTGAAGTTGAGCGCGGCCGTTCGCGACGACGATGTCCGGAATCTCCAGTGGCTTCAGCAGGAGATCGGACCGGATCTTGTGGATATGGTGGTGATCAACACGGGCCCCGAGGCCTACCGGCGCAAGGACGGTATCGCGGTGATACCGGCTGCGCTTCTTGGGCCGTAACGGGAGCTGGCAAAACGAGGCGCGCCCATCGCGTGGCGATCATTGTCGACTATCCCTTAGAACCCAATACCTCGTTCTCGATCCCGCGCCCGAGCATTGCCAAGAATCTCTTCAACAGCGTTCTGCGCTCGAGGTGGCGCGTCCTCGTCCGCCTCATCTCCCAGTTCGTCGATCTCCATCATCTCCGCGGCGGTTGCGAGGTCGCTCATCATCAGTGGTGGGCCTTGTCTGAGGGCGGCGAAGGCGTTGTCGGAAAACGAGATGTCTGGGAAGATATGCCCCAACGCGGACCGGAGTACTTCATCATCGACAGGGCCAAAGGTGACGTGCTTGTGGAAGCGGCGGCGAAGGGCGGGGTCCACGGCGTCTACGCGGTTGGTGCAGGCGATGAGAATCCCGGTGTACTCCTGGATCTGCTGGAGGAACTCGGCGATCTGGGATTGCTCCCAAGACCGTGTGGCGATGGCGCGATCGTAGAGGAGCGCGTCCGCTTCATCGATGATGAGAACGGAACCCGCCTTAGCCGCCGTGTGGAACGCAGCTGCGATCTGCTTTTCCGAGTCCCCAACGTACTTGGAGAGGAGGTCCGAGGGGCGCTTGAGTACGACGTCCCGGCCAAGGCGTTTTGCGAGCCACAGCGCGTACTGGGTTTTACCACCTCCGGGAGGCCCCCCAAAAAGGAGACGCAGTCCGGATCCATTTTGCGCCCGGTGCAACGCCTGGCGTTCGATTCGATCCAACGATTCCGAAGTAGAACAGAAACGAGGGTCAAACGAAGGGGCGACCGTTGGTAGGCGGCGGACGTCGTGGGCAAGCGCGCCCGTGGAGAGCTGTTCTATGTATCCGCTGATGCGGTCGCGAACGTCGGCGGGCGGAAGCTCTTGAGCGTCGAGCTCTGCGGAGACAATGCGAGCTGCGCGGTCGATCGCTGCCGGGGTGATGTCGTAGCGGGCGGCGAGGTCCCGGGTCCACGCAGCTGTTTCGCTCGTGGCGTCGGTGCCGGCGCCGCTGGCGATTCCCGAGAGCGGTGCGAAGCGCTCGGAGAGCATGCGGACGCGCGTGTTGATCGTTGGGTGTGGGAAGGCAAGGACATGACCGAACCGGCGTAACGCCGAGGTAGGGATCATGCGGTGGTCGTTGGTGATCCAGACCGTTGCTACCGGAAGGTGCTCGAGCAGGTCGTTGAGGATCGCCTTGTCGTAGCTTCCACCGCCAAAGAGGCCGAAGAATCCCGCTGCGCTTTGAAGAACTGTGTCAGCCTCGTCGATGACGAGGATGTCCGTCGTTGGGGACAGAAGGTTGGCGGCCATGCGAATTGCGTCAAAGCGGTTGTGTTCCGATGTTGCACTGCGGGGAGGACGGATGTTTTCAGAATGGCGACTGATGGCCGCGAGCGTATGTGCCTCCCGACCGAGGGACTCCACAAGGGTGCGGGCGAACTCGGTCTTGCCGATTCCGGGCGCTCCAGCGATGAGAAGGGGGTGTCCGCCACGAACAGCGGCGGCACATGTTCGTATCTCTTCCGGCGAGATCGAGAAATCGGCGAGCGCGAACTGCGGCTTGGGTGTCTCGTCAATAAGGCCGGCCGTGAGGTCGCTGAGAGTGTTAGATCGCAGTGCAAAGAGTAG